>NZ_JAMSKY010000050.1:0-1224 GCF_023806745.1 Lactiplantibacillus sp. B652
TAAGTTCATTCATGGGGAATGCCTCCTGTGATGTTTTCTGTGATTACTAAATATCATAAGGGAAGGCATTCCCTATTTCTATACAATTCAGAAATTTTTTATGCATTTACACAAGATATTTTACGCTCTCCTGTGATGTACTACTTCTTAACATGCTTTAAATCTTGTATTAAATGAAAAATAACGTTTTTTAACGTAAAATAGCCTGTTATAACGACCATAAATGCCGTTATAGCAGGCAATTAGACTCTATCTAGTGCTGACTAAAGATTCGAACCTTCAACCTTATCCTTACACCTTTCATAAATAAAAACACCCAGTTGTTATACTGGATGTTTTCTTTATATGGCAAACATTTTGGCAAACAAACATGTTATTTTTAATGAGTTAGTCAAGTTTTAACACTGCCAAAATGCCGATATATCGCGCTTCCAACTCTATCTTACATTACAATCCTATTCCCACTCGATAGTAGATGGTAAACCTCTGGGCGTATAATTTTAGTTAACCTCAAATTATTTTACTATGAGTATAGTGCTGAACAATGGGTATAATAGCTAGGGTTCCTCACGATATTGATAAAGATGCATTTAATCAAGAGTTAATCAGATTTAGAATTATAACGTAATACGCATGGTGCTAGTTAATTTTTAACCAGGTACCAATAAAAAGACATTGTTTTAGACGTGTTTGAAAACCCATGTATGATCGTGCAGAATTTTGCTCGATATTAAATAAACAACATAATTGTGAAAATACATCCTCTATCCTACGCCGTTGGTGTTTTAATAAGCTCTCATCACCTGAACATTGTTTCATATTTTTACGATATGGTGTCCAAAAACAGATGTCTATTCGTTTTAAGAGGATGTCTAAAATCTTTTAAGTAATAGTGCTAAAAACGCCAAAACGACCATTTGCAGATTGGTGGTTAATTGACGCTCACAATTTTCCAAAGTCGCCGACAATTCTCTAATCAACTAAAGGATCGTTCTACTACTCAACGTTGGGGCATGACTTCGAATCGATGCAACTCATTGCACTTCGCAACCTGCACGGTTGCGTTTAAATTACTTGCCACATCAAATCGAAAATTAACGTCTGAATGGTAGATTGTAAAATTAATCCGAACGCTGTTCGGACAAAAAAGATCAGCTTCCTTTAAAATGGTGTTTACCACAAACCCATCTTTTAGGAGCTGATCTTTTGTCTAGTATAACCTAT
>NZ_JAMSKY010000051.1:0-1182 GCF_023806745.1 Lactiplantibacillus sp. B652
CCCGAATTGTCAAATCAAGTGCAACACTTTCGACCTATTCTTAGTTATTGGTCTAGTTAATCGAAGTCTGGCAGAACTGCCATTGCCGATTGATAGTTGAGAACCTTTCGTGGTCTTTGGTTCAGAGCGTTTTGGATTGCTTGAATCCCTGTTAAGGTCAAGGCTCTCATTGAATGTCCCTTAGGAATGAACTCGCGGATCAGTTGGTTCTGGTTCTCATTAGTACCACGTTCCCATGGTGAATATGGATGGGCAAAGTAGACTGTCGTGCCGGCTACCTTTGATAAATCCGCAAACTCTGAACCGTTGTCAAAAGTAACTGTCTTAAAGTATTCTGGACCATAGTCATCGATAACATCTTGCAGGGCTTGTCGACAAGTGTCGGCGTGATAGTCCGTAATCTTAACGATGATTTCATAACGACTAACACGTTCAGTCAAGGTCATAATAGCGGGTTCACTGGCAACTCGTTTGCCTTTAACTAGATTACCTTCCCAATGGCCGATTTCAGTTCGGTTATTGGCTCCAAATGGTCGTTCTTCAATAGACTTGCCTAAGGTACGTTTATTCATACGCTGATGAGCTTTACGAACAGATCTCACCCGTCGACGTAGCTTCATGGGTAGTTCACTATTAGTTAGTTCTAAAAGGCCATTATCAATGTATCTGTAGACAGTTGGTGTTGACGGACAAGCTAGTTCTTGATGGTTCAGTTTGAACCAATGCACAAAGCTATCAATACTGTGGACTCTAGGTTTGCGACGAAGTTCAATGACCAGTTGCTGGAAGAACACAGGTGCCTTGACCAGCCAGCTAACGGCATGAGAATTAGCTTGATGATTTGCATGAATAGTTTGAGCAGTCTCTGCAAAGTAAGCTTCAAAGGGCTTGTGATTAGGGCCAATTTGACGAATTGTACCGTGCTTTAATTCCCGACTGATGGTACTTGGACTCCGATGAAGTTCACGCGCAATCTGACGGCAAGACCAACCCTCAGATTTACGAGCCATGATCAAGCCACGTTCATAAGGTTGAAGTTGTTGGTAATGACTAATCATGGTATTCTGGTTAAGGGTCATGAAGACATCTCTTTTCTTATTTGTTGTGGTAACTATAAGAATAGGTCTTCATGGCCTTTTTGGTCTAGTCATTTAGGTGTTGCACTTCAATTTTAAATCCGGC
>NZ_JAMSKY010000052.1:0-1155 GCF_023806745.1 Lactiplantibacillus sp. B652
GCCTTGTTTTCGCAACTCATAAGCAAATCTGATCTGTTCATCAGAATACGTTTTCGGTCGCCCTTCCCGAAACAACGGATCATGTTGCTTGGCATACAATTTACCTTCTTGTGTGCGTGTGACAATCATATCGCGTTCAAACTGCGCAAAAGCACTAAATATTGTAAAGACTAATTGGCCAGTCGGCGTATTATCAATTAAGCCCATATTCAAAATGTTGACTTTTACATTTTCTTTAAACAACTCTTGGATAATGGCTAAGGCCTCGCGCGTGTTCCGTGCAAACCGATCCAACTTAGTGACAATCAAAGTATCTCCTGTTTTTAGAACGCGCAACAGTTTTTGAAACTCCGGTCGTTCAGTAGTTGTGCCAGTAAACTTTTCCTGGAAGATTTTTTCTGCTCCTGCCAATTTTAGTAACTCAATTTGATTTGCTAATTTCTGATCAGTGGTACTGACCCGGGCATAGCCATATTTCATCTTTTTATCTCCTTACTTATGTCATTAAGTAATGACACGGTTCTAAACCTTTAATTATACAGCATCAAAAAAGAGGCCACAACTGTTAAGTTATGGCCTGATTTCACTCTATCTAAACACTTTACTCATTATATATAAAAAACGTCAAGAAAAATTTTTATCTAATCCCTTTTAACAGGGGAACGCTTAGCCACTTGTAGTGCCTGATTGATTACTTGGTTATACAAAATGATTATTGTCACAGGCAAAAATAATCTTAATGTTTAAATTTGCTTCACTTCAATAAAAGACCGGCCTGCTCAAACCCAAGGGTTTTAACGGACCGATCTTTATTTACATTAAGGCATCTTTACTTACTTTGAAAAACTTTTAATTTATCTTAGCCAGTTGTTGTGACAAAGATTCCACATATTTAGCCAACTTCTCCAGATTGTGACTCTGGTTGAAAGCTTTTAAGTTCGCTTGCACTTGCCGAACACCTTCCTGGACTCTTTCTTGGCCATTAACAGTCAAAGATAGCCAAACAATTCGTCGATCATTTGGATTCACTTGTGATTTAATTAAATTATCTTGAATCAATCGCCAAGTATTCCTGGAAATTAGTGTGCGCGTGACCGTGAATGCATCAGCTAATTCACTAGCAGTAGCTTGCCCATGTTGTTCAAGATAGACTAA
>NZ_JAMSKY010000053.1:0-855 GCF_023806745.1 Lactiplantibacillus sp. B652
ACTAAGAACCTGTTTGAAATCTAGCTAATTTGGTATGATAGTTCAAAAAAGGTGATCAGTAATGAATTATCCCAGTAATATTTCTCGCCGACAATTTGAACTAGTCCGTCCCATTTTAGAAGGTGCACGACAATCAACCAGACCACGGAAATATGATCTTTACGACTTATTTTGCGCGGTGGCCTATGTTTTAAAAACCGGCTGTCAGTGGCGGCAGTTACCAGTTGATTTTCCTCGTTGGCAATCGGTTTATTATTATTATCGAGTATGGTCTGAAGAACAAGTCCTTGATGAACCTTCTATTTTGGATCAATGCTTAAAAAAATTGTCTTTACCCTACGGGAAAAACAGTCACGCTCGGCTAAAACATCTTTTATAATAATTGACGCCCAAAGTGTTAAAAATACTGATACCGCCAAGCATCATGGTTACGACGGTGGTAAACGAATATCTGGAATAAAACGTCACTTAGCTGTTGATATTAACGGTTTGCCACAAGCAATCCATATCACTACTGCCAATGTTTCTGACCGTGATGGGGCTAGTGCCATGCTAGCGCTAAACTGTGAACATTTACAACAAGTTAAATCAGTTCTTGTTGATGGTGGGTACACCGGGGACAACTTCGCCGCCACTGTTCAATCCAATTTAAAAGCCACCGTACAGGTGGCTAAACGCAATGAGCTACATAAATTTGAAGTGTTACCACAACGCTGGATTATTGAGCGTTCTTTCAGTTGGTTAGATAAATGTCGTCGGCTCTGGAAAAATTGTGAGCGGCACCTTAATTCAAGTCGCCAAATGATTATTCTCGCTTTCTTGATATTACTCTTAAAAAGATTTTAAACAGATTCT
>NZ_JAMSKY010000054.1:0-802 GCF_023806745.1 Lactiplantibacillus sp. B652
AAGACCACGAAAGGTTCTCAACTATCAATCGGCAATGGCAGTTCTGCCAGACTTCGATTAACTAGACCAATAACTAAGAATAGGTCGAAAGTGTTGCACTTGATTTGACAATTCGGGTAAAATTCTATACATTTAATTAGTGTGTTTATAATTGGAACAACTAAATTTATATGAGGTGATTAACATGGCTGAAGAACCAAAGAACGTTGATATAAAAGATATGTTACATTTTAAAACTGGTAATATTGCCTTACCTGTTTTGGAAACAATTCTGAATACGATTCCCTTTGAATTGGGATTTTGTGACGAGAATGATGAATTTCAATGGTTCACTGATAATGGACATCGGGTCTACAAACGTTTTAAAGAGACCTTTGGTAAAAACGTTTTAGGCCTACATCATGGCGGCGCCCGCCCACAGGTTCAAGAATTATTGAAACAATTTCATGCTGGTACAAAGGATAATTTTGAATTTTTACTAGATCTTGATGGTCGTAAAATTTATATTTCTTTTTATGCAGTTCATGATGAGAATGGTAAATACCTTGGTTGTTTTGACTTTACAGGGGACATCACTGAGTTACAACAAATGAAAGAAACTGCTAAGGTGATTCCACCTATGGATGCCATTAAAGCTAAAGAAGCTGCTGAAAAATCGACAGATAAAGATTAATTAAAGCAAACCTTTAAGAACCTGTCTAATATCTAAAAAATCTGATATAGTTTTATTAAAAAGTGAGTTTTAGCCATGAAAAACTATCCAAGCAATATTACCCGCAAACAATTTGAACAGATTCGACCA
>NZ_JAMSKY010000055.1:0-775 GCF_023806745.1 Lactiplantibacillus sp. B652
AAGCTCCGTTCACGCAGGGCTTCTTTTTCTTCCCCGCATTATAGCATGCCTTTAATTATCCTTCGACTATTTTAAATTAACTTTCTAATAGTTCTAGGGGACGCACGTTTTTTTGTACTAAAACAAAGGTAAAAACTAGTAGACATAATCAAAATATTTTTTGATCATGAACCGTACAGTGTGCTCTTCTCAATTGATAACAAGGCCTTTGGTGCAAACTGTGAGCTGGGTCCTGGGAGCTTGCTTCCATTCATTAAAAGTCCCGTTTATCGTCTCTTAGTGCAGCTTAAAATACCAACGGTGGGCCCATTTTAGCCACCTCGCATGAATCTTTATATTCAACACAATTTGTAGATCAATCAGATCGTCCACCAATTTGCACGGACACCACATATAGTGCTATAATGATCGCCTAACCACTATATATAGAAAAAGGGCGATGATTAGTTACGGAAACCATAAATATTCTCTACATCAGTTTGAGCGGCAACACGAAATATTTTATTAGCAGACTGACAACATACTTTGAGAAAGAACGTCATGTTCGGGTTAGTTCAATTAATGTTAAAGAACACCCTGAATTCACCACTCTTGACCAGCCGTTTGTTACCTTCCTACCAGCCTTTCTTAAAGGTGGTAATGGGGTTAATGACGGTTATACTGAAATATTAACCACTATTTTGGGAGATTACCTCGCGTACGAAGGCAATTACCAGCATTGCTACGGTATTATCGGTAGCGGTAATCGTAATTTTAATAAGCAGTTTGCACTCAC
>NZ_JAMSKY010000056.1:0-721 GCF_023806745.1 Lactiplantibacillus sp. B652
CTTGGCTTTAACGCTGTCTACGAAGTTCAACCGTCTTCACTAGTGGCGCAACTCAAAGAACTGATGATTGACCAAAATCAATTTTTGCAACAGGTAACGGCTGCAAACAATGAATCGGACACTGAAAAAATGACCGATGACGACTATGACTTTTAAGGAGTATTCAACTAATGAGCTATAAAACAATTAATTGGAACATCATCGAAGACGAACTTGACGAATATGTATGGGATAAAGCAACGGCACAATACTGGCTGGATACGCGAGTACCTGTTTCTAATGATTTACGGGACTGGCGGACACTCTCTGGCACCGAAAAATCGGTTATCAATCGGGTTGTGGGTGGATTAGCCTTGCTGGACACACTCCAATCTGAAGAAGGAGTCGATGTGATGCGGCCAGACGTTCGGACACGAAAAGAAGCAGCAGTCCTCAATGACTTTTTGATGATGGAGTCAATTCATGCCAAAAGCTACGGCACTATTTTGACATCTTTGAACGATCAAGCCACTGTTGACGAAGTATTCAAATGGATGAACAATAATCCCAGAATGCAATACAAAGCCAAACGGATCAATGATATTTATCAAACGGGAAACAACCTTGAAAAGAAAGTTGCAAGCGTCTTTCTTGAAGGAATTTTGTACTACACCAACTTTTTTACCCCACTTTGGTACCGTGGTAACAATAAGCTGGCAAATCTTTCTGAAGTCATCAAACT
>NZ_JAMSKY010000057.1:0-693 GCF_023806745.1 Lactiplantibacillus sp. B652
CTAGCCCGCTTTCCATATGAAAAAACGTTAGCTGACTTTGACTTTAGTTATCAACCGGGAATTAACCAAGGGATAATTGAGGACTTGGGATCACTAAGATTCACCCAAGAGAATCAAAACGTTTTGTTTATCGGCACCTCCGGTGTCGGTAAAACTCACCTAGCCACCGCCATTGGAATTGAAGGGTGTAAACAAGGAATTTCAACGCAGTTTATTCGATGTAGCGACCTCATCAACAAGCTTCAAACAGCACAAGTTCAAGGCCGGAGCGAAGAAGTGCTACGCCGGTATGCCCGTTTTCAAATTCTAATCATTGATGAGATTGGTTATCTTCCAATTGAGTCAGTGGGCGCTAAGCTGTTTTTTCAGTTAATTGAAAGACGATACGAACGGAAATCAACCATTATCACCACTAATATTCCGCTTTCTAAGTGGGGAAACACCTTTTCAGATAAGATGTTAGCTAACGCCATTTTAGATCGCTTGGTTCATCACGCTAAAGTTATCCGAATCACTGGTCGATCATATCGAATGAAAGATCATTTAATTGAAAAGAAGGATAATTCCGGACCTGATTTATCAGGTTTCAACGCACAAAATAAAGAAAGGAGCAGTGAGACACTGTAAACTTTATCGGTAAAAAACAGCATTTTTTAATCGGCAAAAAACGACATTTTCACATCGGCGTTGACA
>NZ_JAMSKY010000058.1:0-571 GCF_023806745.1 Lactiplantibacillus sp. B652
CTAGTGCCAAGGCATTCACCATGCGCCCTTGTTAACTTAACCTCATTTACCTAACGGTAAATGCGATTAATGAGTTTAGCGATAATTAAACTTCAATAAAAAACTCAAAAAACGCGGCGTTCTCGGTTTCATTATGAAAAAATATATTTGATATTATCTAGTTTTCAAAGAACAAGTTTCAATGACGACCAACGTCGTCAATGGAGAATAGCGGGATCGAACCGCTGACCCCCTGCTTGCAAAGCAGGTGCTCTCCCAGCTGAGCTAATTCCCCATGAGGTATTCAACTTATTAGAACGAACCAACTGGTTCGGTTCCAATGGGCCTAAATGGACTTGAACCATCGACCTCACGCTTATCAGGCGTGCGCTCTAAACCAGCTGAGCTATAGGCCCAAAAAACGCTTATTAAATTGAGAGTTAGACCTCTCAAAACTAAACAAAGTTTCGAAGAATGTGTAGGTTTCCGTAATATTCCTTAGAAAGGAGGTGATCCAGCCGCAGGTTCTCCTACGGCTACCTTGTTACGACTTCACCCTAATCATCTGTCCCACCTTAGGCGGCTGGTTCCT
>NZ_JAMSKY010000059.1:0-562 GCF_023806745.1 Lactiplantibacillus sp. B652
ACGCACCCATTTTTCAAGGTATAAAGCAGGGCACAAAAGATATCATATAAATCAACCTTTCTTGGCTTAGTCCGCTTACGTATGCCTTCTAGATCTGTCCGGATTAGTTCAAATTGTCCACGAGAGATGTCGCTACTATAATGGTGTGCAAAGCTTTTCATGGATTAAAAACTCCTGTTTTTGATCTAATTTAACTAAAATCAAATCGAATGTCAAAGTATCCAAACACGTTCTGAGGATCTTTTGGTATGTATTTTCAATATCATCAATAAAACGTTTATTTGCGGTTGGTTTATAGTTACTAAGCTCTTTTAACTGGTCAAAAGAGAAACGAACAGTTTTATTCCCTTGATCCCGCATGCGGGAAACAATTGAAAAAAATAAATTCATCTCAATTGGGGTAAATTTTCTCAAGGGAATAGTATTCAACTCAGGATCATACTTAACTAAGAACCTGTTTGAAATCTAGCTAATTTGGTATGATAGTTCAAAAAAGGTGATCAGTAATGAATTATCCCAGTAATATTTCTCGCCGACAATTTGAACTAGTCCGTCCCATTTT
>NZ_JAMSKY010000005.1:0-224687 GCF_023806745.1 Lactiplantibacillus sp. B652
AAAACTTTATTTATCGAATTCAAATTGAATTCAAAATCAAAATCGAAAAAAAGAACCCAATTCGTAAATGAATTGGATTCTAAATATAACTTCATCAACACCGGTTGACAGAGACCCGATATTTATATCAATACAGTCGTCCTTATTTTCGTAATGCGTTTCGATGGGTCAAGTAACCAGTCATCGCATTGACGCCACTCATAATGGCCGCAGTATGCGGGACCATATTTTCCGAATGCAAGGAGTATGGACTGTCCACACCTAGCCAGAACATGGTGCCCGGAATCTGATGAATCAGATAACCAAAATCTTCACCCGTCATGGCTGGTGCCGTCTCAATAAAGTTCACGTCGGCATCATCCTGCATGTACTGAATGAAGTCAGACGTGATGGCATCGTTATTCTCAACCGGATAATAGCCACCCTGATTGAGCTTCAAATCGATGTTACAGTCGTAAGCCAGCGCCACGCCTTCAGCAATCGTCCGTACCCGCCGTTGAATATGCAAATTCATCTCTTGCGTCAGGGCCCGAATCGTCCCATCAATTTGTGCTTCACCGGCAATCACGTTACCAATCGTCCCGGCGGAGAAGTGACCTAACGTCACGACGCCGCTTTGAATTGGATCAACGTTGCGGGCAACGATCGTCTGTAATTGTGACACGAGGGCTGCACCAGCCACGACCATATCGTTCGCTTGGTGTGGGTAAGCCGCATGACCACTCTTACCGCTAAGATGCGCATGAATCTCGCAAGTGCCGGCAAACAACGTTCCCATCCGGCACCCAATCGCACCGGTTGGTAGATTGGGATTGTCATGGAAGGCAAAGATTTCATCTGGCATCCAATCACCATCAAGAGCGCCACTTTCATACAGCCGTTGCCCACCCGAGGCGTTTTCTTCTGCCGGTTGGAACATAAAAATCATGTCCGTTTCAGGACGATTTTCGGCAAAGTAACTCAAAATGCCTAGCGCCACCGACATATGAATATCATGGCCACAAGCATGCATCACACCCGGATGAGTCGATGCAAACGGCAGGCCAGTGTTCTCAGTAACTGGCAAAGCGTCAATATCCGTCCGGTAACCGATGCGATAATCGTGCCGCTGACCACTAACTTTGACTAGAATCGCGGTATCAAGCGTTGGAATCGTTTTGACCGTCAACCAGTCTTGAGGCATCTTGGCAATGATTGATAGCAAGTATGCCTGTGTTTCGTGTTCCTGTAAGCCGATTTCCGGAATTTGATGTAAGTGTTGATAAATTGGAATTAAATCGGTTTCCCGTAAGACCATGGTTTATCCCCCTCACACTAAAGATTCCGTAATTCAGCCATCAATTCTGTCTTGCTCTTAGTCTTGTCGTCAATGTCTTTCAATTTACGAGCAGGCACCCCACCAACAACGGTGTTTGGCGCAACGTCTTCGATGACGACGGCACCGGCAGCCACAACGGCTCCCTTACCAACGTGCACACCTTCAAGGACAGCCGCATTCGCACCAATCAAGACATCGTCATCGATTTGAACTGGTTTTGCCGAAGGTGGTTCAACCACGCCGGCTAACACAGTGCCGGCACCAATGTGACAATTTTTACCAACGATTGCACGACCACCTAAGATCGCACCCATGTCGATCATGGAGCCTTCACCGATTTCGGCACCAATGTTAATGACCGCACCCATCATGATGACGGCATTGTCGCCAATCAAAACTTGATCCCGAATAACAGCACCAGGTTCGATTCGTGCGTTATATTGCTTCAAGTCCGCCATTGGAACGGCAGAGTTGCGCGCATTGTTTTCTAATTCATAATCTTCGATATTTGCAGCGTTAGCCTTTAAGAACGGTTCAACATCCGCCCAATCACCAAATAAGACCCCAGCGTTGCCGCTGAAGAAAGTTTTGATCGTTGCTGGAACGTTTAATTGGTCCAAAGCACCCTTCACGTATACTTTAACGGGTGTTTTTTTCTTCGCACTGCCAATGTAGTTAATAATTGATTGTGCATCTAATTTTGCCATCGGAGACCCTCCATAAATTTATTTAGCTTTTTCGCTGGTGGAAAAATCCTTCTCAATCATATCATATTGTTTGCCAATTTCATGGGTCAGAAAATTAAAACTCTTCATGAATTCGCGCCGAGTGACGATTCCCTCGAACAGATTATCGTCATCAACGACTGGGACAAACGGATTATCGATCATCAGATGCAAGGTGGCTTCCACGTCGTCAACATCGTGCACCGTCTTGACTTGTGTTTCCATCACATCTTGCACTCGCTGTTGCAATAGGACCTCGGTATTTAATTGATCAAATCCGAGCATCTGTTCAGTAATCAATGGTAATGAGACCAGTCCCTCAAAATGACCACTGTGGTCGAGGACCGGAATTTTGGAATACTTGATCTTGGTCAACACCAAAAATGCGTGATACAAATTATTATCAGTTTGGACATTTGCCACCATGTCGGCCGGAATCAAATAGTGGTCGGCATTGCGCGACAATAAGTCCGCAACTGGTTGAATTAACATACAAGCGCCCCCTTGACTAAGCTTTCATGTCTCTATTGTAACCGGAAACAGGCTCAGTTAAGTCACTAAATGCATTTTTTACCACAATTTAATTTTCAAAATGGAATTTTAGTTCCGGCACAGCTTGCATGCGCCGATTGTAGTATTGGACATCAATCGCAGTCGAACTGGTGGTAACAATGGCGTAGGTCCCACCGATACGTGCAAACTCCCCGCGTGGAAAAGTGATACTACCCGGATTCAAAACGAGCACCCCTTCACGACGCTCAACACCTAATTGATGGGTATGACCAAAGAATGCCAAGCGTGCATGGGCTGCCGTGGCATTAGCTAACAGGTGATCCAACCCCATGTTCACGCCAAACACGTGTCCATGGGTCATATAGACTGTCACGTCGTCAACCGTAGTTTGCACTTCAATTGGCATGTGCGTGTCAAAATCCATATTGCCCTGGACGATGTACATGTCTTTCAATAACGGATCATCATCTGATAGCTCGGAATCACCACAATGAAAAATTGCATCCACTTGATCACGATAAGTTTCTAGTAATCGAACGACAATGTCGCGGTCACCGTGACTATCACTTACAACTAAACATTTCATGCTTTTGACCACCATTCGTCGAATTTCGTCATAAGTTGGCGTAACGCCGCACCCCGATGACTAATCTGATTTTTTTGTGCCGGCGTCAGTTCTGCCAGCGATTTTTGAAACTGGGTTGACCAAAATAACGGATCGTAACCAAACCCATTATCACCACGCGGCGCAATGAGAATCCGACCCGCTAGTTCGCCGTTAACAACGAGTTTGGACCCACTCGGCTTGAGTGCAACTAACGTCGTATGGAACGTCGCCGTCCGCTTGTCTTCTGGAACACCACCGAGATTTGCTAATAATTTGGCATTATTGGCGGCATCATCGTGATCACCAGCATAACGTGCTGAAAAGACCCCCGGATCACCGTGCAAGGCGTCGACCATCAAGCCAGAATCATCCGCGATTGCGGGTAAACCGGTCGCTTCAACCACGACCGTCGCCTTCTTAGTGGCATTTTCTTCAAACGTAATACCATTTTCCTTAATCTCCGGAATATCAGAAAAGTCTGCCAGCGTCTTGATCTGGATGTCATAAGTGGCAAACATTGCGCTAAATTCTCGCGCTTTGTTCGGATTATTCGTTGCAATAATCAATGTCTGTGGTTTAGTCATTTGTTTCACTCCCTAAATCAACATGTTGTGCGTGAAAATCAGGCTGCTCCAGCCAGTCCCGTGCGATAGCTTCAAACTGCTCCGCCGCACCAGTCGTGTAGTATTCATCAGGATACTGTTTGGTGGCAGCATCGTTTGCGATATCTAAGTAATCGAGGACTGCCGAAACATCATTGATCGTCTCAGCACCAGAATCGATCAAAGTGACGCTGGGCCCCATCACGTTTTGAATCAGTGGCCGTAGCAATGGATAATGGGTACATCCCATTACCAGCGTATCAACTTGTTGCTTCTGCATTTGCTGCAATGATTCCGCAACAACGCGTTTGGCAACAGTTGAATGATATTCGTTCGATTCAACTAATGGGACAAACTTGGGGCAGGCCTCTGGAAAAACGGTCGCAGTCGGATCTTTCTTCAAAATCGCTTGGCGATAGGCATCGCTACGAATCGTCCCCTCGGTCGCAATGACCCCGATGCGATTCGTGTGTGAGGCTTTCAATGCGGCCCGCGACCCCGGTGCAATCACGCCAATCACCGGAATCGGTAGCTTTGCGCGTAAATCTGGCAGAGCCGCAGCAGTCGCCGTATTACAAGCAATGACCAGCATTTTAATTTGCTTAGCCATCAAGAAATCCGCCATTTGCCATGAAAAATCCCGCACCTGTTCGGTAGGTCGTGGCCCATATGGCAAACGCGCCTGATCGCCAATAAAATAAACTGTTTCACGGGGCAGCTGCTTCAACGCTTGCTTGACAACGGTCAGTCCGCCGACCCCTGAGTCCATGAATCCAATTGCATGTTCATTTGCCATTTTAAAATCTCCGTTCAATGAATTCTGAAACTTTATTATGGTCTTTTTTGAAATTGATTTCAAGCCAGACTAATTGCGACGAAATTGTAAAGTTTCCTTGGTTAAATTTAAAAAATCCGCCACATCATTAAAAACAAGGTATAATATTGATTATACAGTGGTTCAGATACCACGATTTTTGCATGGAAAGGAATTATCATGACGAACGACTTTTATTCTCAATTTGCGGGCAACTCGATCAAGGCTTCTATTCTCAGTGTAGAATTGTTGCGAGATGCCTTAATACCAAAATTATTGGGTGATGACAGTAGTGGCATTCTTTACTGGGCTGGTAAGGACTTGGCGCGCCAATTTCCTGTCGCTAGTGATGATGATCTCGTGATGTTTTTTGAACAAGCTGGCTGGGGCCACCTCATTGTAATGGATACTAGCGATGAGCTCATTACTTACGAATTGACTGGTGAGCCAGTTGCACGGCGTAGCGCCGCCATCAAGTCACCGGATTTCATGCTCGAAACGGGCTTTCTAGCCGAACAGTCGGCGCTTCACACTAATTGTGTCAGTGAAGCTAAAATCACTTTTCAAAATCGCATGCGGCTGCGCATTTCAGTGACGATTGACCACAATCAACCAATTATTAATCATGATCCGGCCACCCCAATCGAAATCGTCCGCCCACAAGTTGAGCAAGATGACGAAACTGAAGAAGCACAATAAAACGGTCATTTTGACCGTTTTTTTGTGTCGAGCGGCTCTGCATAACAAAACAACGACCAGCTCAAGAATGATCATCATTCCTGAACCGGTCGTTGTTTTTAACCAATAAAGTGGCGAATAGGCTATTTCATTGGCCCAACCCTGGACCGCTATTAGCGATTCAGAATCACTTGTTTATAAATACTGATCTAAAGTTTGTTTGATTTGATCCTTGGAATGGTAGCCAACTAATGTATCGACGACTTCGCCATCCTTCTTAACTAATAAAGTTGGGATACTCATGATACCAAAGTTGCTGGCCGTTTCTGGGTTCGCATCGACATCCATTTTGTTGAACGTCACCTTGTCACCCATTTCATCGGCTAACTGTTCGACAACTGGTGATTGCATCCGGCAAGGACCACACCAAGTTGCCCAGAAGTCAGTTAACGTAACCCCTGAAGCAGTATCCGTTGTAAAAGTTTTATCAGTAGTTGCTGCGACCATGTAAATCGGCCTCCTTTTCTTATTCTGTTACTTATAGTAAGTATACCAGTAACGTCCGGGAACACAAACAATTTGCTCACAATTTAAGTGTTATCGGAAGGACTCACTACCATCATTAGCCTGAGTGGCAATTGAGTGCTTAAATATTGTTACTTGAACTGGACTTCAGTCGCCCCGTTGCCACCGTGATTGGGCGCCGCAAAGTGGAACGACTTGACTTGACGATTCGACTTCAGGTAATTGGTAATTCCCTCGCGGAGGGCACCAGTTCCCTTACCGTGGACGATGGTCACTGACGGATAACCCGCGAGCAGTGCCGCATCAATGTAGCGGTCAACTTGAGTCATCGCGTCCTCATACCGCACGCCCCGCAAATCGAGGTTCGGCGAAACGTGGCTGGCGTTGGCACTCTGGACTGTTGCCCGCGCCCGTTTCGGTTCTGGTTCCGGTGTGACGCGCTCTAAGTCACTGTCACTGATCTTCATCTTCAAGATACCCAGTTGAACTTCCCAGGCGTGCTTGCCCATCCGTTGCATTAAAACGCCCCGTTGTCCGTACGATTTGACGAGGACATCGTCACCTTCATGAAACTCATGTTGGGCTTTAGCCCGGCGCAAAACTCGGTTCTTCTTCAGCTTAGGTTGCTGTTCAAGGGCATTCAAGGCTCCCTTGGCATCAATCAGCTCATTTTCTTTGACATTCGCCGTACCGCTGGCTAATTGCTTTTTACGCAAATCACTGATAATCGCATCGGCCTTGGTCTTACTCTCTTCAACGATCGTATTGGCTTGAACCTTGGCATCTTCAATCAGCTGATCCTTACGTTGTTGATAAGCGTTGAATTCACTCTTCAGTTGCCGGTGCAGTTTTTCTGAATCAGCCACTTGGGCCTTCAAAGCGACTTGCGCATCCTCAACTTGCTTACGTTTAGTGACCAAATCGGCAATCATTGCGTTTAAATCTTGACTATCGGTATCTGTCAGCGAGCGTGCCTGGTCAACGATTGACTGTGGAATCCCCAGCCGTTGTGCAATATCAAGCGCATTACTACGCCCTGGAATCCCGACTAATAATCGATACGTTGGCTTAAGCGTCTGCTCATCAAATTCCATGCTGGCGTTGATCGTATCCGGTCGATTAAACCCGTATGCTTTCAATTCTGGATAGTGGGTCGTTGCGACGACTTGGGTGCTTTTAGCGCCAATCGCATCCAAAATCGCAATCGCGAGTGCGGCCCCTTCTTGTGGGTCGGTCCCGGCACCTAATTCATCGACCAACACTAAGCTGTGTTCATCGATTTGAGCCAGGAAGCTCTCGATATTTTCCATGTGTGACGAGAACGTACTCAAATTCTGTTCGATTGATTGTTCATCACCAATGTCTGCAAAGATTTCATGATAAACGCCGACCCGGCTCCCCGCTTCAACTGGGATAAACAGCCCAGATTGGGCCATTAGCTGCAGTAACCCCAGTGTCTTCAAGGTAATCGTCTTACCACCGGTGTTCGGACCAGTGATCACCATCGCTTGATAATCGATACCTAAACTGATATCGTTGGCGACCACTTTTCGCGGATCGATTAAAGGGTGCCGTGCTTGTCGCAAGTAGACCTCATTGGACGGCGACACTTCTGGTTCAGTTGCGTGCATATCATGGGCATAGCGCGCCTTGGCATTGATAAAATCAAAGTGACCTAAGATGGCCGCGTTGTGAATAATTTCTTCTTGATAAGGTGCAATCAAGTTAGATAATTCTTCCAAGATACGTTGTTCTTCTTGTTTTTCAGCCACTTGGTTTTGCCGCAATCGGTCATTTAAGGCCATAACTGCCTGTGGTTCGATGAAGAGCGTCTGTCCACTGGCACTTTGGTCATGCACGATGCCACCAAACCGCCCCCGATTTTCGGCTTTGACCGGAATCACATAGCGGTCATTACGAATCGTAATAATCGGATCACTCAAATACTTGGCATCATGGCCACGTGTATAGTGTCCCATTTGATTTCGAATTTCAGTCTCTGTCCGGCGAATGCTGCCCCGAATGTGGTTCAATTCTGGGGACGCATCGTCAGTAATATGACCGTCACCTTCAATCGCCGTTGCTAACCGCTTGGTAACCTCTGGCAACGTGACTAATTCATCGACTTCATCGAACAAATGTCGAATGTCATTTTCGGGTGCATCAGCCAACAAATCCGCAAAAAAGCGGGTAATCGCACGGGTTGTCCGTAAAACCCGTGCCACTTGACCCAGCTCACTACCGTTCAAGGTCGCACCAATGGCCAGGCGTTTCATATGTGGTTGGATATCTGCTAAACGGGCGACTGGAATCCCACCCTTTAACCGATAAACTTCCACCCCATCATTGGTTTCGTCCAAGGCGCGCTGAATATCAGCGACCGTGGTCATCGGCTGTAAGTCGTTCAATGCTTGTTGCCCCGTCGCCGAAACGAGGTATGGGGCGAGTTGTTGTTTAACTTGTTGATACTCTAGCGTATTCAATACTTTGGAATTCAATAACATCCCTCCGAAGTTCCAATGAATTACGGAAAGTCGCAAAAAAACGGACAATGCAATTACTTGTCGGCATCATCCGTTTGCATTTTCAATAATTCAGCTTGTTTGTCCACCTGGTCTGAGATTGCGTTAAAAGCGAGTAACGTCGCAATTTCCGTATCCGACATATCAGGTGCTAATTTTTTAAGTTGTGTAATTTGTTCATTCATCATCCGCGTCACCGTTTGCATGTGACGGTCAGATGCCGTGCCGATGATCGTGTAAGTATGACCATCAATTTCCGCTTTGAAGCGGCGCTTATTAGCAGTCATCAACATCCAGCTTCCTTTCAATAACAATAATATTCTAGCATGGTTAGGCCTTTTTTGCGACCGTTAGAACCGCAGTAGGCCCTTCAAAAAGAGCCCGCGGACCTGGGTCCACGAGCTCAACATTACGGGTGACTATTGCATACCACCATCATCGGCTAAGAAGGTGTTCAGCACTTGCTCAACCATATCCCATTCATCATCGGATTCAATGAGTTGCAATTCGCCATTATCGCCATCTTCTGGGTCATAAATGTAGGCTTGAATATCAACTTCATCATCGGCCGGTGCATCTGCCGGGTAAATTAAGATGTAGGAATGACCATAGTCTTCCGAATCAAACGTGAATAAAATATTAAATAGGGTTTCATTACCCTCGTCATCAACTAAGGTGATAACGTCGTTGTCTTTACGATCTTGGTTTTGACTCATGTTAGTTCCTCGCTATTCTTGTGTGAGTTTGCCATGGCGATCCAAGTAATTTTGTAAGATCAAGCTAGCAGCTAGCTTATCGATCACCTTTTTGCGTTTCTTGCGTGAGGTGTTCGCCTCTTCGACGAGCATCCGCTCTGCTTCGACGGTCGTTAACCGTTCATCTTCGAAGTCTACCGGTAAGTGAAACCGAGCCGTCAATAGCTCACCATAATGTTGAGCGGCTTCAGCCCGCGGTCCCAGCGTATTATTCATATTCTTTGGCAAGCCGAGGACAAAGCCCCCAGCATCCAACTCGGTCACAAGTTCAGCGACCCGGTCGATACCGAATTCTTCAGCATCCTCATTAATACGAATAATTTCAACGCCTTGTGCCGTCCAACCAAAAGCATCGCTAATGGCAACGCCCACAGTTCTGGAACCAACATCCAACCCCATTAACTTCATGCATCAACATCCTTATCTGCCTTTAAATAAGACTTGACAAGTTCCTCGATAATCTCGTCACGCTGATGCTTCCGAATTAAGTTCCGAGCATCGTTTAAGCGCGGGATATACGCCGGATCACCAGATAGTAAGTAACCGACAATCTGATTAATCGGGTTATAGCCCTTCTCTTGTAATGCTTCATAAACCGTTGTTAGCGTATCATGGACATCTTTAACGCTATCATTATCGAAGTCAAAGTACATTGTTTTGTCTAATGAACTCATATCAAGCACCTCCCGCTAGTTTCCGCTTCTTGTCTATTTTACTAAATGCCCATATGAAGTACAATCAATCCACTTTGATGTAACACATTCGTAATAATAAACGGCGAAATCGGTTCTTTTCTGCAATAATTACATCATTTACAGGTATTTTTCATTAATAAACCGCTCTGCCAATTGGCGGTCCACGCCACGATAATCTGACATACGTCGTGCTAGTTATTATTTAGCATGAATCATGGTTAAAAGATGCCAATGCTTAAGTTCCAGAACAGCCAGCTTAGACCCGCTGGAAAATAGGGCGAGTTGGCGTAAATCTGCTGTTGCGGAGACGTCCTACGCCGGCTTCCAGGCATTCTGGGCAATGGCCGGAACGTGGTGGACAGATTTAAGCCGACAACCCACGTCTTAAATACTGGTCTTTCACTAACCAAGCAAAAGACACTTGCTAAGTGAAATTTCACCACTGGGCCTTGCCCAGAATACCTTCCAGCCGGGATCCTATTCGAAAGGCAGATATATGCGGACCCAATTTTTAATGGACTGATTGCTGATTCATATCAAACAGTACAGCTGTTATCTAACTGTCAGATTTGTTTTATCTAAAACTTTTTTCTTGATCATTAGGCTATCGTCTAGTCTCATCAGTACAGGAGTGTGTTGATTACTATCCTTTACTTGATATGTTTTCGAATCAGACTAAATATGAACTACTTAATGCTTTGAAATCAGCAATCCTGTCATTTAATAACAAGGTAGTTTCGATTAGATCCGCTCAACAAAATCTTGGCCTGCAAATTCCAGATGAATTTTATTGCCATCATCGATACCAACTCAAAGTTTGTCTGAAGGACCCGTCACCCAGCATTTAGTGGTCAGTTACACCATGTAAGGTGGCCGTTCATCTGCCATTCGAGCGGCTTCCCGACTGGAAGGGCTGGCTGACAATGCTCAAAGGCGAAATTCTTCTTGTCCGGGCGGTTTTCCCGGGCTAGAAGAAGACTCGTATTTGAAATTGCGCAGTGGGTTTCTGCGTGAGTTCAAATCGATGTCCGCCCTGTTCCAGCGTTGTCAGCCGGCCCCGGAAGTCGGACTAGGATGCTCCCGGCTGACAAACACTAAGCTAACTAAACTGGCATCTTTTAATCATGATTCATGACGAACTAACTAGCAAAATGCATAGGCACCGCATCGGTGTTGATTTCGCGATTGATTACCAAAAATCACGGGCTGGCCGTTAAGCATTGCCATATCAAAAAAACGGCATTTCAAATCGAATTGAAAAACCGTTTCTCTGATAAATTTATTATTGTGTCTGCTCAGCTTAATTACAGCGAGTTCATGAGCAAACTTCCAGGCTTACTAATTACTGTTCAGCTAACCAATCATGAGCAGCTTTCAGTGCAGCAGGTAATCCAGCGGGCTTCTTACCACCAGCTTGGGCCAACGTTGGCCGACCACCACCGCCACCACCAACTTGTGGTGCAATGGCTTTGATCAAATCACCGGCTTTGATGCCTGCTTTGACCTTGTCATCACTCACAGCAACTAACAAGTTGACCTTTTCACCGATTACAGTACCCAAAACCAACACGTCTGAATATTGCTTCGTCTTCCAAGTATCAGCTAACTGCCGTAGTTGATCCATGCCAGAAACTTCAACTTGTTGTGCAATCAAGGTGGTGCCATTGACCGTATCGACCTGGTCAAAGACAGCGCCAGCTTGTTGCTTAGCTAAACGACTTTCGAGACTGGCACGTTTTTGTTGTTCGGCCTTCAAGTCGGCTTGCAACTGGCTGATCTTAGTTGGCGTATCAGCTAACTTAGGCGCCTTGACTTGTGCAGCCACTTGCTTCAAGGTCTGTTCTTCACCAGCCAACAGTTCAAAGGCTTCCTTCGACGTAACGGCTTCAATCCGACGAGTCCCAGCACCAATCCCGGTTTCGGAAACGATCTTGAACAAGCCAAGTTCGCTACTGTTCTTAACGTGGGTCCCACCATCGAATTCAATTGAGTAATCCCCGATTGAAACGACACGGACAATTTTACCGTATTTTTCAGTAAAGACCGCGATAGCGCCCATCTTATGACCCGTTTCTTGGTCGGTTTGGATGGCAGTTACCGGCAAGGCCGCCCAGATTTTATCGTTAACGATTTGTTCAACCTTGGCGAGTTCTTCATCCGTAACTTGGCCAAAATGGGTAAAGTCGAAACGCAGGTAATCAGGTTCAACCAGTGAACCCGCTTGCTTCGTATGTTCACCTAAGACATCGCGCAGCGCTTGATCCAGTAAGTGGGTCGCCGTATGATTTTTCTCGACCTTGTTATGGAAGGCAAGATCAACATTCAAGGTGTAGGTGGTATCCTTGTGCATTGGCTTCAAGACTTCCACCGTGTGCAAATGTTGCTTGTTAGGCGCATTTTGAACATCCGTCACCTTGGCCACGGTTGTACCGTCGGCATCTAAAATAACCCCACGGTCGGCAACTTGACCACCCATTTCGGCGTAAAATGGCGTTTTACTGAAAATCATTTCAGCCTTACCACTGTCAACATGATCGACTAAGGTCTCGTCCACGATAATATCGTTCAACGTCCCCTGCACATCCGTCAATTCATCGTAACCAACGTATTCACTCGGCGTCTTGATGTCAATCAACAAACTGCGTTGCACGCCCATTGATTTGGCCCCACTCCGCGCATTACGAGCACGATCACGTTGGGCCTTCATTTCGACTTCGAAGCCGGCTTCATCAACGGCTAAGTCTTCATCGCCAGCGTATTCCTTCGTCAATTCAAATGGGAAACCGTACGTATCATACAGTTTGAAGGCATCCTTACCTGCTAAGGTCGTTTGACCAGCCTGCTTGGTTTCGGCAATCAAATTATTCAGGAGGTTCAACCCATCATTCAAAGTTTCGTTGAACCGCTTCTCTTCACCGGCCACAACTTTTTCGATATAGTCACTGTTTTTCAACACGTCGGGATAATGTGAAACCATGATTTTACCGACAATTGGCACTAATTGATCCAGGAAGGCTTCTTTTAAGCCCAGCTTTTGGCCGTGTAAAATGGCCCGCCGAATCAACCGCCGAATGACGTAGCCCCGGCCTTCATTAGAAGGTAAGGCGCCGTCACTGATGGCGAACGTAATTGCACGCGCATGGTCAGCAATCACCTTGAACGACACGTCGTCCTGGGCATTGTCACCATAATGCTTGCCATCACTTAATTCTTCCGTCTTGTGAATGATCGGCAAGAATAAGTCGGTTTCAAAGTTCGTTTTGGCATTTTGGAAGACCGAGACGACCCGCTCGAGACCCATCCCCGTATCAATGTTTTTACGTGGTAATGGTTCATAGGTATCTTCTGGCGTGTGGTTGAATTGTGAGAAGACGATGTTCCAAACTTCCAAGTAGCGTTCGTTTTCCCCACCTGGATAGTTTTCAGGATCATCATCGGCTAAATTATTAAAACTTTCACCACGGTCATAGAAGATTTCTGAATCGGGGCCGGATGGGCCTTGACCAATATCCCAGAAGTTATCTTCAACCTTAATGATATGGTCAGGTTTAACGCCAGTCTCTTCCCAGAACTTAGCCGCATCGGTATCCTTAGGGTAAACCGTCATGTAAAGCTTCTCAGGATCCCAGCCAAACCATTTTGGTGAGGTCAAAAGTTCCCAAGCCCAGCTGATGGCTTCCTTTTTGAAGTAATCACCAACCGAGAAATTACCGAGCATTTCAAATAAAGTGTGATGCCGTGCGGTCCGCCCAACATTTTCGATATCGTTGGTCCGAATACTCTTTTGCGAACTCGTCATCCGCGGATTATCAGGAACAACTGAACCATCGAAATATTTCTTCATCGTTGCGACCCCAGAGTTGATCCACAATAACGTTGGGTCATCGACTGGAACCAGTGAAGCACTCGGCACGATGGTATGGCCTTTTTCATGGAAAAAGTCGAGATACATTTGCCGAATCTCACTACTACTTAATTTTTTCATCTAATTCTGGCACCCTTTCTTACGCTCCAAATTAAGGCAAAAAAACACCGTTGCTAGCAAAGACGCTGTTAACGCGGTACCACTTTGCTTGCAACGATGTGTTCGTTTACCTCTTAAGCTCATTAACGCTGAGACGCGGACTAGTTTGCTAGTCATTCATTCTTAGGTAGCATCTAACGTCCACCGCACTTTTTCCAGCAGCCAAAGCGTCTCTAGACCGATATGGGCGTTAAATATGTCCTTACTTTGCAAAGTATAGAAAACTTAGCCGACGTTGTCAATACACGCCCACCAATTTCTCTCGACATCGCTGAAAAATCAGCTTAAGATTTACGATCTTTACGGGCCTTTCGAGCAGCGGCGCGTTGTTCGATTCGCCGATCCATCCGTGCTTTATCACTGATCTTCTTGCGAATACGGCGCTTATAGCCTGGTTTGACCTTTTTCTTCGACTTTTTGACGTAACCAATCAACGTTGGATCGAGCTTTTCCTGCTTCGGCCCCCGTTTGGCCCGCCGATTACGGTCATACGAATCAACGATTTCACCATCGCGGATTGCTTTTGGCTTAAACTTAATGCCCATCGCTTCAACCGCACTGACTTTGTCTTCTTCACCAGGGCTATAGAGCGTAATCGCCGTCCCGGCCATGCCATTGCGACCAGTCCGGCCGACCCGGTGAATGAAGAATTCCAGGTCATTCGGAATATCATCATTGATGACGTGCGAAACGCCTTCAATATCGATCCCACGAGCTGCCAAATCGGTCGCCACAACGAACTGATACTTCAATTGTTGGACGTCGCGCATCACGCGCTTACGTTCCCGGGGTTGAATATCACCATGAATCATGGCAACGGTCAGTCCCTGTTGCCGCAGATAATGCGTCAACTCTTGAACCCGTTCCTTGGTATTCGCAAAAATGAGGACCAAGTACGGTTCACCAATCGTCAGTAAGCGGTAAATGATACTATTCTTGTCATGACTCTTCGTTGAAATCAGCCAATTGTCAATCGTTGGACTAATCACGGATTCAACCGGAATTTCTTCCATAACGGGGTTGTTCATGTACTTTTTCAAGAATGGCGTTAGCTTTTGCGGCATCGTGGCTGAAAAGACTAACATTTGTAAATCGGCAGGCATCCGCCCGGCAATTTGATCAACCACGTTTAAGAATCCTAAATCGAGGGTCATATCAGCTTCATCGACAACTAACTGGGTGGCCCGGTGCACGTCCAGCGATTGGGAACGCATCAAATCCAAAATCCGACCTGGTGTCCCAATAATCAGTTGGGGTTGGTGCCGGTGTAACTTTTCGATTTGTTCTTGCTTATCGGTCCCACCGACGTACAGTCCGATGTGAATGGCTTTAGGACTGTGCTGAATCAACTGCTTGGCTGCAGCCTGAATCTGGTAAGCTAATTCCCGACTAGGTGTCGTAATAACGGCTTGAACGTAGCGCTCATCCGCATTTAACTGATTGATCATCGGCAGCAAGAAGGTATGGGTTTTCCCACTCCCGGTTGCTGATTGCCCAATCACACTGCGTCCAGCGGCAATCACTGGAATCAGCTTTTCTTGCACCGCAGTTGGTTTGCGGAAGTTGATTTCAGTCAACGCCTGCATCAAGAACGGCTGCAATTTAAAATCTTCAAAACTTGCGGTCATAGTTAAACCTCTTTCTCATAATCAGTTGCGACTTGGTCAAGTTCCCGAACCACTGTCTCAATCTCTTGTTGGTCTGCTGCCTTGGCGCCACTAGCCAGCGCGTGGCCCCCACCGTCATGCAGTTTGGCAACACCATTGATTGACGGCCCCTTTGACCGAAGGCGAATCCGGAAGTTGCCCTCTTTTTGTTGGACGAAAATAGCCCAGCATTTAACGGTATCGATTCGCCCTGGCAGTGGAACGACCCCAGCCGTACTAGCATCGCCGATTTCAAATGAATTTAGAATATCATTGGTTAAAATCACGTAAGCGGCACCGGAATCGAGCTGAGTCAGATGCTCGTAGACATAGGCAGAGAGCCGAGCAACGGGTAAGGTAATCGTATCTTCAATGCGGTTAACCGCTTCGGCATCAGCGCCAGCCTCCATCAACGCAGCAGCTGCCCGCATGGTGCTAGGCTTCGTGGCTGAATATAAGAACCGGCCGGTGTCACCAACGATGCCTGCATAGAGTAGCCGGGCAGCGTTGGCGGATAGTGTTAATTCCGTCGTGAACTCGGCGTACCAGTTGTAAATCATCTCACTGGTACTCGAGGCGTCCACGTCGACCCACTGGGGATCGCCAAAAGCGTCGTCGTTAGGATGATGGTCAATTTTGACACAGGTTGCCCCGTGATTCCAGAATTCACCATCAACCCGGGGCTGATTAGCCGTATCTAGAACTAAAACTAAGGCGTCCTGATAGTCAGCCTCCGTCACTTCGTCCATCTGACCTAGCCAGTCAAAGCCATGGTACTGCTTGCCGGGCGTCAAGACCCGTTTGTCAGGGAAACTAGTGGTAATAATGTCAGCTAATCCAAGCTGGCTCCCAATGGCATCGGGATCTGGGCGTTGATGCCGATGGATAATAATTGTTTTTGCTTGTTTAATTAAGTCTAAAATTGCTGTTTGGACGGTCATATATGAACCTTCTTACTCTCATAATTTACTGGTGGCGAATCAAACTGTCACAGTACTCCAGTATACCGAAGAATGGGCGGCGCGCCAAATAAATTAATTATCATTTGGATATAACGGTAAAGTCAGGTTCTCAAAAGCCAGTGGGGCTAACCCAGTCAACGTGATGCCTAATAGCCGGATGCCAGAGGAAAAATGCTCATCAACAACGTCCTCAAAAATTTCTTCGGCGTACTGGTCGAACAGTACCGGGTCGTTCGGAATAAATTCAGAAAATGTCCGCCGCTTGGTAATCGTGACAAAATCACCATACCGTAGCTTTAAAACCAGTGTCTTTCCATGCCGTTGATGAGACTGCATGCTAGCCGCAACTAATTTGGCAATTGCCTTAAGATGTGCCGTGACCTCAGTCGTGGACTGTAGGAATGGGCCAAACGTGCGCTCCTTGCCAATCGACTTTCGTTCCCGCAAATATTCCACTGGCCGGTCATCGCTCCCCCGAACACGCCGATACAAGATGTACCCCAACTTACCAAACTGCTGAATCAAATCTAGCTCCGAGCGTTCATACAAGTCTTGACCAGTCATGATTCCTAAATCATGCATCTTGGGCACCGTCTTTTTACCGACCCCGCGGAATTTTTCAATCGGTTCTCGTAATAAAAATGATTCCGCGTCCTGAGGCAACACGATGGTGACACCAGCTGGCTTCCGGTAATCTGACGCTAATTTTGCGATGAACTTGTTATATGAAATTCCCGTCGAACAAGTCAAATGAGTCTGATGCCAAATTTCTTGTTGTAATTGATGGGCGAGCGCCACCGCACTATGCATTTGTTTCTTATTGACCGTCACATCTAAATAAGCCTCATCAAAAGCGATTGGCTCGATCATATCGGTATACTCATGGAAAATTCGATGAATCTGAGCAGAAACCTCTCGATATAACGGAAAATTAGGCGTCTTAAAAACAGCTTTGGGGCACAATTCCAACGCCTTAGCTGCTGGCATCGCCGAGTGGACGCCAAATTGACGGGCAACGTAATTTGCCGTTGTGACCACCCCACGACCACCAGTCTGACGCGGATCATGTGCAATCACCAGTGGTTGTGTCTTATACGCCGGATTTTCCCGTTCTTCAATTGACGCGTAAAACGCATCCATATCCACGTGAATAATTTTCCGACTCGTATCAACCCGAATCGGTGCTTCAATTATCGACTGTGCCACTGGTATCGCCCTCCATCCTTTATCGTTTATTTGGTTATGTATGTGCTAAAATTCAAAGTTAACTGCAGCCAGCTTAAGCTCACTTGGCAGCACCGCATTTTTATGTGAGCTTGCTTAAGTGTTCACAGTGGGTACACCTCTTTGGCCTTAACCACCATCGCTGACCAACAAAACTAGTACTCACCTTTGAAACCTGACAAACTTTCACCTAAGCTAGTCTCTTTATTATACACGAACGTACGTTCAAGCGGGTGCTAAAAGTCTCAGAAAAGCAAAAAAAATAAGGGCAGCCATTACTGACCACCCTTACCTCATCATACTTATTTAGCTTCAGAATCGCTTGCTTCGTCCGTTGCACTGGCAGCAGATTCAGCTTCAGAAGTTGCTTCAGATTCCGCAGCAGCGCCGGATGCGGGTGCAACCGTCTTAGCTTGTGCATCTTCAGCTGGTGAAATTTTAGCAATTGCATTCAAATCGAATACCAAGTAAATCCCGTCACAGTCTAACGTAACCGTCTTTTCAGTTTCGTTAACTTCATCAACGACCCCGTGTAAACGACCAATCGTTGTGACCTTGTCACCACGTTTGATTTTGTTGAGCATCTGTTGATGTTGTTGTTGCTGTTTCTTTTGTGGACGGATCATGAAGAAGTACAGAAATGCAAACATGACCACGATGAACAAAATTGATGCCATTGATCCCATTTAATATCGCTCCTAATCTTAGTAAAAGTTTGACTATCTTTAACTTTAACAAATTACAGGTTGAAATACCAGTATCGCTAGAAGTTTTTCGGATTTTTCTCGTTAAATCCGTACATTTCAAAGAAGTTCTGCCGGAACTCTAGTAAATTATCGTCCATGATGGCTTGGCGAACTTGTTGCATCAGATGCAATAAGAAATACAGGTTGTGATAACTCGTCAACCGAAGTCCAAAGGTCTCGTCAGCCTTAATCAAGTGTCGGATATATGCCCGGGTGAAGTTACGACAAGTATAGCAATCGCAGTTATCATCCAGTGGCGTAAAGTCGTGAGCGTACGCGGCATTTTTGACAACCAAGCGGCCATGTGACGTCATGCAGGTCCCATTACGCGCAATCCGCGTTGGCAAGACACAGTCGAACATGTCAACCCCACGAATGGCCCCGTCAATCAAGGCATCCGCTGAACCAACGCCCATCAAGTAGCGTGGCTTGTTTTCAGGTAGCAGTGGCGTCGTAAAGTCAAGCACGTGATTCATTTCAGCTTTGGATTCCCCAACGGACAGACCACCGATAGAATAACCTGGGAAATCCAGGCTGACTAAGTCCTTAGCACTTTGTTCCCGTAGATCCTTGAACCCAGCACCTTGAACGATACCGAATAAGCCTTGGTAGTCCGGATGTTGATGAACCTTCAAGCCTCGTTCAGCCCAACGACTCGTCCGGGCGACGGATTTGCTGACATAGTCATAACTTTCGAAGAATGGCGGACATTCGTCCAAGCTCATCATAATGTCTGGACCGAGGTCGTTTTCGATTTGAATCGCTTTTTCAGGTGACAAGAACATCTTGGAGCCATTCAAATGATTCTTGAAATGCACCCCTTCTTCCGTAATATCACGGTTCTTGGCCAGTGAGAAGACCTGGAAGCCACCTGAATCGGTCAAAATCCCCTTCTTCCAGTTCATAAACTGGTGTAATCCGCCCGCTTCCTTGACGATTTGTTCGCCAGGACGTAGCCAGAGATGGTACGTGTTGGATAAAATCACGCCTGCCCCCATCGCATCCAGTTCTTCGGGTGCGAGGGACTTGACACTTGCCTGAGTCCCGACTGGCATGAACATTGGGGTCGGGAAAGTCCCGTGGGGTGTAATCAATTCACCTAAACGGGCCCCAGTGTGTTTTTCTTTCTTAATCAATCGGTATTTAATTGCCGGTTCCATAGTTGTTCCTCCGTATCAAAATGTTGCTAAACTCAAATAATGATAGCACGAAATCCAGCCGTGAACCAGTCACAACGATCAACAGCAGCCAACCATCTCATGATGAGCGCCCCCATGCAGAGATAAAATAACAGCACTATACTGGCCGTTTCGAAAATTCACAACTCAACTTCGAAACAGCCGTCACAGTGCTGTCACTATCATTTAATCATTGTAATCAGCTGGAACGTGCCACGTGGTGCACCATTTTGCGGTGTCGCTCACAGACACAACCGCTATCTTAGCAAGTTACACTCACTGACTAGTGAATGAACATCGCATCACCGAAGCTAAAGAACCGGTACTTCTCGTCAATGGCATGTTGGTAGGCTTTCAAAATCATATCGCGTCCTGTGAACGCAGCCACCAGCATCACTAAGGTTGACTTTGGTAAGTGGAAGTTGGTGATGAAGGCATCCACGACTTTCCATTGATAGCCGGGTTTGATGAAAATATCCGTCCAACCAGAATCTGGCTTAATTTCACCATCAAACTTGCTCCCAATCGTCTCCAAAGTCCGAATCGACGTCGTCCCAGTGGCGATGATCCGACCACCATTTTGGCGAACTTCATTCAACGTCTTCGCAGCGTCTTCATCCAATCGGTAGAATTCGCTGTGCATCTTGTGATCATCGATATTATCCTCTTCAACTGGTCGGAATGTGCCCAGCCCAACGTGCAACGTCAAATAAACCAGTTTGACACCCTTATCTTGGACTTTTTGCAATAATTCTTTTGTCCAATGAAGCCCAGCGGTTGGCGCTGCGGCAGAACCGTTTTCCTTGGCATAAACCGTTTGGTAACGGTCAGGGTCATCGAGTTTTTCCTTGATATATGGTGGTAAAGGCGTCTCGCCCAAGCTTTCGAGGATTTCCATGAAGATCCCATCATAGTGGAATTCAATCATCCGAATGCCGTCTTCTTTTTCAGCCGTGACGGTCGCCGTTAACTTACCATCGCCAAATGAAATCACGGTACCGACTTTGGCGCGTTTGGCAGGCTTCATTAGGGTTTCCCATTCATCACCCTCAGTGTTGTGAAGTAAGAGTACTTCAGCATGACCACCGGTTTCAGGCTTAACGCCGTACAAACGAGCTGGCATGACCCGCGAATTGTTCATAACAACCGCGTCGCCAGGATTAAGTTGGTCGATAATATCGTAGAAATGCTTATCTTGCATTTCACCTGTTTTCCGATCCAACTCTAATAACCGTGAACTGTCTCGTTTTTTGATCGGTGTCTGAGCGATTAGTTCGTGTGGTAAATCATAATCAAAATCTTCAAGTGTTAAACTCATGTTGTGACCTCTTATCCTAATTTATTTTGCGGGTATGGGAACCCTAAGTGTTGATAACCCTTGATCGTGACGACCCGACCGCGTTGCGTGCGTTTTAAAAACCCAATCTGTAATAAATAGGGTTCGACAACTTCAGCAATGGTATCCGTTTCTTCACCAATATTGGCCGCAATCGTCGCCAGTCCAACTGGGCCGCCATCGTAATACTCTAGCATCGTCCGTAACAGTTTGTTATCCGTCTCATCTAAACCAGCATCATCGACACGTAAATAAGTCAACGAGCGATCCACGATGGCTTCATCAATAGCGTCCTGATTGGCAACCTCCGCAAAGTCTCGAATCCGTTTGAACAACCGGTTGGCAATTCGTGGCGTTCCACGTGAGCGCCGCGCAATTTCGTGCGCACCAGAAGGCTTGATACTCGTTTGAAAAATGTCAGCTGTTCGCTTCACAATGTCCGTCAGATCAGCAACTTCGTAGTAGGCCATATGTTCAACGATTCCAAACCGATCCCGTAACGGCGCGGACAACATTCCAGCACGAGTCGTTGCACCAATCAACGTGAATGGCGGTAACGGAAAGTGGACCGGATGTGCGGTGGGCCCTTGACCGACAACGATGTCGACAAAAAAGTCTTCCATCGCAGAGTACAGCATTTCTTCCACGATTTTAGGCAATCGATGAATCTCATCAATAAATAAGATATCACCAGGTTGTAATTCGTTCAAGAGTGCGACTAAATCACCTGGTTTTTCAATAGCTGGGCCACTGGTCGTCCGAATATTGACCTGCATTTCATTAGCAATCACCATCGCTAACGTCGTCTTTCCAAGACCGGGCGGGCCATATAGTAGGACGTGGTCTAATGATTCTTCACGCTTACGAGCAGCCTCAATATATACGCTCAACTCATGTTTGACGCGGTCCTGACCAATATACTGGGCTAACGTTTGCGGACGTAGCGATTTTTCTAACGACGCTTCTTCGTCATTGGCCTTATCACCAGATAATAACTTGTCATCGTCCATTCGTTACCCCTCCTATCTATTTCTTCATCAACAATCGTAACCCTTCACTCAGCAGAGCATTCGTATCGGATGCCTGAGTTTGGCTGAAGGTTTCTAACTTCTTCGTCACTTTTTTGACGTCCGCTTTGGAGTAGCCGAGTGCTTCCAATGCAGCCAAGGCATCCGCCAAGGCACCGTCAACTGCCGGCGCTTCAACTTCTAACGCAGTTTGACCCGTCACATCAACGTTCAAGTCATTTAATTTACCTTTTAAATCTAAAACAATTTGTTGGGCGGTCTTCTTGCCGACACCTGGGAAACTCGTTAAATAAGTCGCGTTCTCTTGATTGATGGCTTGAATCAGGCCAGCATGGTCATTATTGGCTAAAATCGCCAAGGCCGACTTTGGGCCAATTCCGGAAACACCGAGTAGCTTCTCGAATAAGGCTTTTTCGTCCGCATCGAAGAAACCAAACAGGCTCATGCCATTATCACTCACGGCTTGATGGATATACATTTTAACGTCAGTTTGCCCCACTTGGTAACGGTAAGGATTAGCCGTCAACACCTTGTAACCGATGCCGCTAACTTCAATTACCACATACCCGGGGGTCACATCGGTCACTTGACCGAGAAAATATTCATACACAGAGAAAACTCCTTTAAATAAAACGTATGTTTGCTTGCTAAATTGTACCACATTACACGTTCTAACGTGTAGTATTAGTTGGGTTGATGTGGCTCAACCCACTGGCAGTTCCTCATTTCTGTATTTTACTAGCAATCTAATCGTTAGTGTCCTGACGCTTTGTGCTAATAATTATTTGTCATGAATTATGATTAAAACATGACAGTTGGTTGGCGTCCTGTTCGTCAGCCGATGCGCGCCTTATTCCGACTTCCGGGGCCGGCTGACAATTGCTGGAACGTAAGCCGACGTCGATTTGAACTCACGCAGAAAACCACTGCGCAATTTCAAATACGAGTCTTATTCTAAGCCGGAAGAAGCCCACTTCCGACTAAGAATAATTTGGCTACTGAGCATTGTCAGCCGGCCCCTCCAGTCGGGAACCCGCTCGAATGGCGGATGAACAGCCACCTAACTTGATACAATTGACCACTGAATATTAAGCGACTAGTCCTTCAGGCTGAGGCTTATTCGGTAGGGATAGTGATTGATGGCAATTAATTACTGAGAAGATTACCTGAATATTATTCGCCCATCGCAAGACTGCAAATTTCAATGCTAACTAATGACTGTCTACTGAGAACCAACGACCATGTCATCAAAAGTTAGGTCCACACATGTCCGCCTTTCGAATACCATCCAGGCTGGAAGGCGTTTCTGACAATGCTAAGTGGTGAAATTTCACTTAGCAAGCGTTTTGTGCTTGGTTAGTGAAAGACCAGTATTTAAGACGTGGGTTGTCGGCTTAAATCTGTGTCCACCACGTTCCAGCGTTGTCAGAAATGCCTGTAAGCCGGTGTAGGACGCATCCACCACAGAAAGTTTACGGTAACTCGCACTGTTTCCAGCGGGTTTCAGCTGGCAGCCCTTGAACTTGCATGCTTTAATCATAATTCACGACAACTCAACTCACACAATCTATTTTCGCACCCCTACACCATGCATAAATGCTTGCCGGCATTCGGTCATCGTGCTATGCTCAGAACCTTAGGAGGAATTATCGATATGCAAATCAAGCCATTTACGGCGCTATTGCCGACCGCATCCGGTCTAACTAAAATTCAAACCGCTACCACTGACTGGAACGCTGATGATCAGCACGTTCAACCTGGTGAAAGCTATTACTGGTATGAATTGACGCACAATGGTATTCACCAGTGGCGGTTAATCGCAAGCTGGCCAGTTGACCAAACAGTGACAACAATGGTGCCCGGTACCATCAATACCGTCCTGTACCAGCAACAACCAGTTATCGAGATGCTCATTGATGACTGGGTCGGTCATTTCGCGCCAGTTGTTGAAGTCACCGACCCCCAAAACGTGACGCACCGGTTGTGGCAGATTACCGAGTCCGAAGTGAACGCTGACATTACCGCTGCAATGGCTCCGGTCACACCACAAAAGACCTGGTTAACCACAGTGAGCACGCCGCTCGTCATGTTGGTGGCGACCACGGAATGGCAGAAATTCCCAGAGGCACCCACAATCCCTGAGCAGCTAATTGCGATGGCAACCGCATAAGTTATCTTAGCAGCGATTCGCTTCATTTATTCAAATACAACTGGCCTAAGTATCTTTGACTGGGCCACCTGAATAGCCTGCGCTGGAATCTTGCTGGATTCCAGCGCAGGCTGTTTTTATGAATTCTCGTCGCAATCCATCATTCAATCAATAAATCCCCCAAAAATAAAAGAGTGGGTGGCTACCCAACACACTGTTCAAAACATGTGTCAGTCATGCCACCCACTTGCTTAAATTACAAAATTAATTATTCACGCATTCGTGGTCGTCGCCGTACCCACAGCCAGACGCTGCCAATCAGCCACAACAGGCCTGCAACTAGACTCAACCAGGCTCCTAGCTTCAGCCCGGGTGTGCGATAAGTCAGTTCGATGCGATGACTGCCAGCTGACAACCGCGCGCCAACAAACCCCTTATTCACCACTTGGGTCTGTACTAAGCGACCATCAACACGTAACTGCCAACCAGTCGAATACGGAATCGACGTGGTCAATACGGTCGCATGCTTAGTCGTTGTCGTCCCCGTGATGCGATTGTTCGTCACATGCTGATACTTCAACCCACTTTTCTGTAAGCGGCGCGTCTCTCGATGCGTCGTCTTACCAAGTGGTACCGCCACTAATTTGGCAGATTTAAAACGCAAACTCCGAATGCTCGTAAAGTTTAACGTGATCAGTTGACGGGCATGCTTGCTGTAGCCCAGGTTGATGACTGCCGAAGTCCGTGGTTCATAATCAGACATATTGGTCGTTCCCAGCTGACTAAAAGTCGTTTGGTTGTCGGTCGTTTGGGCGGTCAGGGAATAGCCACTGGCACTTAAATTCCCCTTGAGGCCATCACGCAAATCGTTGAGTCGATCCACTTTGGTATAGGGCCGCGACGTAAAGACGGTCGTATTTTGACTCGTCTTCAACGCGTGTTTGATTGATGAACGCCGGTAGCTAATCCCATCGAGGACCAAATACAATTCCATCTTGCGATAACGCTTGGGATGTTTGATCGTCAATTGGTACGGGAGCTGATGGCCCTGAACGTCACTAACCATGTGCGTCAGACCCTTGGCGTTATCTTCTTGATTTTTCTGAACCAGCTTTTGATTGGCCGCAATCAGATTCAGTAACCGATTAGATGGCTTCGTTAACCCAGTCGCAGGTGTCAAACTTTCCCGCTGTTCCGGTGTCAGCGTAATCGTATCAGCGGGCAACTTGGTCAACGCGTTATTGGAAGACCCCGTTGCATGCTGATTCCGATAAATGACGACTTTATCCAACGTATCCAAGACATTGGTCGTATCCGCCTGAACGGTGTAATCGACCGTTTTGCCGCTCACAGTTGGGTTGACCGATTTCACGCCGGTTGCATGGGTCGTCGTAACGGCACCCTGAAGCATCGCCTGTTCACGGTCAACGGCACTGAGCTGGTCAAAGGCGTGCTGACTGATTTGACGCCGTTGCGTATAAACTAATGGCAAGGCATTCTTGGACTTCAATAAAATCGTCCCTGTATGATTACTCATGCCATAAATAAATTTATCTGCAAAAATCTTCGGCTCACCAGTCTTCATTTTAACGACTTCGTAACCAGCTGGTAGCGCCTGCTTCTTCAGCTGATCTTCACGGGCAAACAGATATTTGACGCCCAACAAATTGTACATCGTCGTGCGGCCATCCAGTGACCCTAATGGTGAATTCATGGCATATTCCGAATTGCCTAGCGCTTGGCTGAAGGCACCAACGTAGCCATTCTGTACTGAAAAATAGGAGCCAACCGTGTGCGTGTCCAAGACCATCGGCACGTCACTTTCAGCCGAACGCATCGTGTAATAATTAGGCGCAAGTGCCGTGCGATAAAACTGACCACTCGTTGACAGTCCCTTTTGTGCACCATCGAAGTAATTTTTGACCCACTTCATCGCGGCTCCCTGCCGCAATTGCTCGGTACTGTTAGAATTCGTGTTGATACTCAACCATCCGAGCCCATTGTTCGCGAGGTTTAACGTCACGACGCCGAGCAAGAGCACGTAAAATTGCCGTTTGGACAAATTCAACGCGCGATACGCCAGCAGCACCCCGATTAGCGCCAGTAGAATCAAGTAGGTCGCAATGTCATGTTTACGAATATTGAGATAAAAGCCATTGATCAGCCAGATCAGAATCAGTAAACCACCACTGACACCCGCCAACCATTTTAAATCCGTCGCAGTTAGGTCAGTCACCTGATCCATAAAGGCCATCGTCGCGTATGCAAACACCAGCGTCGCCATTAACAACCAGCGATTCGATGGCGTGGAAAAGACGTTGAAGACCGCGGCAAACTGTGGCAACAGAATGCCGACCATCATTGCCAAAATAACCCAGTTCAGTACCCAATAACGTTTGAAATGCCGCAATGTATAAATGACCGCAATAAAGCTGATGCTGCTCAGCCCTAATGTGACCCAGTACTGCACGCTACCACCGTTGGTCAGGAGCCGATTAGGCAAATTAACATAATAATTAATCGGATAACTCGTGAGGCCGTTGGCAAAGTTAAAACTGGCGCGAGTCGCATTCAGCATCGCTAATAAGGTCGGCACCAGTAGCACCCCGGCCATCGCAACGCCGAGCGTCACTGCGACCAGCAATCGCCAAAATAATTGCCAAAACGAGCGCATCACTAATTTAGCCCGTCGCCGTGACCAAAAACGAACTAACGCGTAAATCATACCGCCGAGTGCTAGTAAGTATGCAAAATAAAAATTGCTCAAAATGACCACGGCGGTAATCAAACTGAGTGGCAACCAGTGTCGTCCCCGCAGGACGCGTTCAATGGCCCAGCAGAGCAACGGAAACCAAATCATTGGTAATAAAAAGAACGGATGGTGCATGCCCACGTAGAACGTATACGCCGTAAACGTATACGTCAGTGCGCCGACAAGTTGGCTGACTTTTTTGAAATTAAACTGGCGACTAAAACCTAGAAAAGCCAGACCAACAAAATACAGTCGCAATAAAATCAAGGCTTGGTATGCCCATTCTAGGTGGGACGGCGATACCAAAGCCACTAAATAATTGAACGGATCACCGACGACATAGTAAGCAAATGTCGTTAATTGGTCGGCCCCCAAGCCGAGATTCCACGACCAGCTAAATAATTGCTGGGGGTGGTGTTGTAAGATCCGTTGAAATTCCAACAAAATTGGGAAGTGTTGGGCAATCCCATCTACTTCCCAAATCAGCGTTCGGCCTGCTAAAAAAAGCCCGCTGTAGGTTATCGTGGCAATCACCACAAACATCGCAGTATACCAGACGGCTAGTGGTATTTTTCGTGCTATCTTCAAATCAGGTTCCCCTATCTTGTCATTACGTTATAATCGTAATCCCCATATTTTGCCGTTAAAAACAATGCTCTTATTTTACCATGAACCCATCTTGACTGTGGCAATGCCTTAAAATCTTAATAAAATTCATGGCTAGTTGACGCCTGCGACACGCAATCATTGAATCGCTCAATTAAAGTATTCAAGTGAAGGTTTCAAGCGAAGCGCCCGCTCACAATCACGCCCGGGCATCCGTTTTACCGCCAGTCCCAGTTGTCCAGCGTTTCAATCGTGGTGGTCGGTGGATAGCTTTCAAATAGGCGGACCAACAGCTGTAGCGCTTCAGTTGCATTATCAATCTGGTGACTGATAACGGCGATTTCGGTCGCATCATGCTGTTCCGTCGCCATTTCAAAGGCAGCGACTTGTTCATATAAATCTAAAACGATGCCTTTGGCTTTTGCGGCACTCGGATGCGAGTTTAATTGCCAAAGTGTCGGCCGCGCCGCGATAAAAGGCGCCGATGCTTCTGGCAAATCCGCTAAAAAACAATAGGCAGAATAGGTCTGCCGATAATATAATTTCGTCATATCCATCATATCAACTCCCATTTCATCATCGTTGCTCACTGACGGGTGGCTGAGCCAACGACTTTTTTACCATCATAGCGAATCATTTAGTCCCTTTCAACGACGCGTGACAACCCATCTCTCAATTGTGGCTATCTTCACTGCCTATACGTCAAAATCGGCTTAGATTCATCCATGCCAATCAGACCAATTGCGTGCGGGTCACTTCATACCCCATACCTAATCGTTATCACGCGTTAAGCACCGCGGTGGACCATTTAATCGTGCTCACTAGACCAAACTGGACTTGCCAAGAAAGCTCTAGTCTCAGAGTTCTGGCAAGTCCAGTTTAGTTGATCAAATACTTGACGTTGTTATCTTGAAATCCGCTCAAGTCAGGACGCGATCAGTCGCGCGCTTCATGGCTATCTTGAATCCGTTTGAACATCCGCTCCATGTCAGAATTCGTGAAGTGAACGGTGACCGGACGACCATGTGGGCAATTAAATGGATTCTCACAGGTCGGTAACTTTTCAAGCAAGGCCCGCGCCTGTTGGTCATCCAGATGATGATTGGCTTTGATCGCGCGTTTACACGACATCATAATGGCCGTTTTTTCTCGGAATTGGGCCACCGTCAGCTTATCATCTTGTAGGATCCAATCAATCATCTCTCGAATCGTATCCTCTTCTTGACCGGCTTTAAACCAGGTCGGATGGGCATGGACGATAAAGCTGTTACCGCCAAACGATTCCAAATGCAGCCCTAATTCTGCCAACAACGGCAACTTTTCCTTGATTTTCAGGACATCACTGGTGGGATAATCGAGAATAATTGGCACCAACAGATTTTGCTGGTCAGCACTCACCTCACCAATGGCTTGACGATAATATTCGTAATTGATACGTTCTTGAGCGGCATGTTGATCCAAGATATACATGCCATCGTCCGCTTCAGCCAGCAAATAAGTGCCGTGCATTTGCCCCAAGTAACGTAATTGTGGAAAACGTTCTGTTCCGGGCGCCTCACTCGTTGGTGCGGGTGCGGTCGAATCGGTCACTTCAGGCTCAGCGGTCCTACCAAAGGGCTGTGCGGCCGCTTCAGATTGATACCGCTGGTCAAAAGCTTGGACAGACGGTGTTGCTAGCTCATCAGCCCGACTAATCATGATTGGTTCAGCGGAGGTGGAAGCTGATTGAGTCTCGACCGTTGAAGGCGCGGCTTCAGACGGAACATCTGATGCGACTGGCACACTAATCGTTGCTGCTGAAGTCGAGGTAGCCGTCGTTGCGGCCGCAATTGAAGCCGCAAATTGTTCAGCTGAAGCCGAAGTGGCCGCATTAGCTTTCGTTTTGGGTGTCGCAACGTGATATTGTGAAGACGCAGCGTTTAAGTCCATCGCCAATTGATCTGTTTTGAGATGCTCACGGCGGTGGCTACCCAGGTTGGTCAAGGCGGAAGGAATCAAATTAACATCCACCAGTCGCGCCGTAATCGTTTCACTGATCAACTTCGACAACTCTGGTTCTTTGCTTAACCGCACTTCCTGCTTCGTCGGATGAACGTTGACATCGACTAGTAACGGATCCATCGTTAATGCGATCACTGCGATCGGATAGCGACCTACCATCAACTTTGAGCCGTAACCCTTGATAACTGCTTTGGTCAACTGTTGATTTTTGATGGCCCGCCCATTAATGAGCACCGTGATATATTGGCGATTGGCACGCGTCAATTCCGGTAACGCGACAAAACCAGCTAGCTTGAAATCTGGCGTTTCACCAGCAATTGCCACCATCTTACGGGCATTCTGTACCCCATAAATGCCGGCAATCACTTGTTGTAGGTCACCGCGCCCCGCCGTTTTTAGGAGCTCCTTGGCATTGTGCACGAGTCGAAAGGCAACGCTCGGATAACTCAGTGCAATCCGGTTGACCACGTCTAAGATATTAGCCAGTTCCGTTTGGGGCGACTTTAAATATTTCAGCCGGGCCGGTGTGTTGAAAAACAAATCGGTCACGGTAATATCCGTTCCCTGTCGCAGCGGTGCTGGGGCCTGTTGCAACAATTTGCCACCGCGGTAGTGAATACTTGTCCCAGTCGTGCCGGTACTGGTATTCATCACCACATCCGCGACTGACGCGATACTTGGCAAGGCTTCACCTCGAAATCCTAGCGAATGCACGCGAAACAAATCTTCACGCGACGTGATTTTGCTGGTGGCGTGCCGTTTAAAGGCCGTCAACACTTCTGAATCATCAATGCCATCACCATCATCAATCACCCGAATCGACTGGACTCCCGACTCTTGGACTAAAATATCCACTTGGGTGGCGTGGGCATCGACGGCATTTTCAACTAGTTCTTTTACGACCGAGGCAGGCCGCTCCACAACTTCACCCGCAGCGATTTGATCCGCTAACACGGAAGATAATTCATGAATTTTTCCCATTACCATCGGTCCTTTCCGCTTGATTTAATACTGGTGCTGTTCACGACAAAAGCGTTCGCCGCCGATTAGCCAGTAGCTTCAACCTGCCGACGAGCTCAGCCACAAACGTGTTGCACATTTACTTACCTAATTTTTGTTGCCACTTGTACAATTGGTTCATGACATCCATTGGCGTCATCGCCATTAAGTTCAGATTCTTCAATTGTTGTAAGACTTTTTCACTCTTTGGATCAGTGACCGTTGGTTCGGCAAATAGTGACAGCTGTTCATCAGTAGGTTCGCCAGTTGCTACCGCCTTGGCAGTACCGTCATCACCCCGACTGTCTGCTGCGATCACATCATCAGCGGGGGCTGCCGATTGTTTCTCAGGCTCGCTGTCGGTCGTTGCGGGGGCACTAGCTGATTGCACTGTTGCCGCCGAATGGTCCCCATCACTAGCCGCGAGTGATGCAGCCGTGGTTGAGACCGTGCTGGTTTGATTTTCCAAACTCGTTAAGATTTTATTTGCACGCTTCAACAAACTATCTGGCATTCCGGCCAGCTTGGCCACGTGGACCCCATATGACTTGTCAGCCGCGCCGGGTTCGACTTTATGCAGGAAGACTAATTCGCCGTTCTGTTCGGTCGCGCCAACGTGAACGTTACGCAGGCCACTTAACTCTTGGTCCAGCGCTGTCAGCTCATGATAATGCGTGGAAAAGAGCGTTTTGGCATGAATATGGTTATGCACGAATTCGATGATTGCCTGGGCCAATGCCATCCCATCGTATGTCGCGGTTCCACGACCAATTTCGTCAAACAAGACCAGACTATTGGCCGTTGCGTGTTGTAACGCGTTGTTAGCTTCCTGCATTTCGACCATAAAGGTACTCTGACCTGAAATCAAATCATCAGTTGCGCCAATCCGCGTAAAAATCTGATCAAAAATCGGGAGCTGCGCCGATTTTGCGGGGACAAAGCAACCGATTTGGGCCATGATGACCGTCAACGCTAACTGACGCATGTAAGTACTCTTCCCGGACATGTTCGGCCCGGTAATCAATAAAACCGTCTCATCGGGCGCCATGGTAACGTCGTTTGGCACATAGCTTTGATTGCCCATGACCTTTTCAACGACCGGATGGCGGCCATCGACGATTTTTAAATCATGGTCTTTAGTCAAAGTTGGCCGGACGAAGTGGTAATCTTCACTGACCACCGCAAAGCTTTGCAAGACATCAATCGCAGCCACCGCTTTAGCTAACGTTTGAAGCCGCTGAATTGCCTTTTTAACCGTTTCTCGTACCGTCGTGAATAATTGGTACTCCAAATCGGTAGAATGGCTCTCAGCCTCTAAAATCAGGCTCTCATGTTCTTTGAGCTCTGGAGTGCTAAACCGTTCTGCATTGGTTAAGGTTTGCTTACGTTCGTACCGATCAGCTGGTAACTGCGCCAGATTGGCCTTTGTCACTTCAATATAATAACCGAAAACGCGGTTAAAGCCGATTTTGAGGTTCTTGATACCGGTCGCCTCGCGCTCCTGAGCTTCGAGTGCCGCGATCCACTTCTTCCCGTTGTTCATCGCATCGCGATACTGATCCAACTGTTGATTGTAACCGTCCTTAATAACGCCACCATCCGTAACGGACAACGGTGCATCCTCAACGATGGCTTCTTCAATCAAGTCAGCGACATCTTCGACGGGATCCAGCTGATTGACTTCATCATTGAAAACTTGCGTGTCTAATTCAGATAAGATATAGCGAATCTTTGGAATCTGCCGTAACGACGTTTTTAACTGAATCAAATCCCGGCCGTTGACACTACCGAATGCGACTCGTCCGGCCAGACGTTCTAAGTCATAGACTTTGACCAGTTCTTCTTGTAAATTACTACGTTCAAAATAATGGTCTAAAAGTGCCGCAACTTTATTCTGACGCGTTTTAATATCGTCCTGTACAATCAATGGTCGATCGATCCACTGTTTGAGTAACCGACCACCCATCGCCGTCTTAGTCTCATCGAGCAACCACAGCAGGGTCCCCTGCTTCTTACCAGTCCGGATCGACTTCATTAGTTCCAAATTATATTTAGAATTATGATCTAACTTCAAGAAGTACGATGGTTCGTACGCAACTGCTTTTTGCAAATGCGCCAGACTCCGCTTTTGCGTCACGGTAATATACATCAACAACCGTTCCACCACTTGCTTTTCCAATTCAACCGTTAAATCCTGCGTTAAATAACTGAGCGTCGCTTGAGGGGTCACTTGATTTTGTTCTGAAATTAAAATACCCAATTTCTGGATCTGGTCGCGTAATTCGGCTGGCACCGACTCATCGACCACAATTTCTTTGGTCTGCAGACTCGTTAGTTCATTAACGAGTGCCTCGTTGGTCGTCAGGACACTAGTCTTTAATTCACCGGTCGATAAATCCGCATACGCGAAGCCATATTGCTTGTCGACTTGAATCAAGGCGGTCAGGTAATTATTCGACTTCGCCTGTTCCGCCCCACGTTCTAACGTGGTCCCCGGTGTGACCAGCTGAATCACTTCTCGTTTGACCATTCCTTTTGCCAGCTTTGGGTCTTCCATCTGCTCACAAATGGCCACTTTATAGCCCTTATCGACTAAAATATCAATATAATTTTGCACTGCACGATGCGGGACCCCACACATTGGAATCGGATTTTCCGCTGAGTGGTTCCGCGTCGTCAGCGTCAATTCTAATAACTGGGCACCTTTAATGGCGTCATCAAAAAACATTTCATAAAAATCACCGAGTCGATAAAATAAGAACGCATCGGGATATTGATTTTTAACTGCTAAGTACTGACGCATCATCGGCGTATCTTTCGTTTTTTGTGGCACGCTTAATCCTACTTTCTATCTTTAAGGCTTAATCATCAAAATATGGGTGGTCCGGATTGATTAAAATCCGGGCAATCTTTTTTGCTCGCCCGCTCTGGCCATCAAGGTCAATGACACACCCTGATAACACTGCTGGACTATCTTCTTGGACATTGAAACGGGTCGGCATCTGTTCAAGGAAGCGCTGAATCACATTTTCACGCGTCATTCCCAAGATTCCATTATACGGGCCCGTAAAACCGACGTCACTTAAAAAGGCCGTTCCATTAGGCAGCACCCGCTCATCACTCGTTTGCACATGGGTATGGGTGCCCACGACTGCACTCACTTGGCCATCTAGGTACCAAGCCATCGCTTCCTTTTCACTCGTCGTTTCGGCGTGAAAATCAACAAAAATATTGGGCGTCTCCTCACGTAACTTGGCGACTAATGGTTGCACGGTCGTGAAGGGATCCGCTAAGTTTTGGCCCATAAAGACGTTGCCTTGTAAATTGATCACCGCTAACTTGACCGCATTGACCTTGACGATGGTATATCCCACGCCCGGCGTCGTTGCCGGTGGAAAGTTCAGTGGTCGGACTAACTTCTTGGCACCATTGATAAAATCAAAAATTTCATTGTTATCCCAAGTATGATTGCCCATCGTAATCACGTCAGCCCCAGCCGTCAGGATATCTTTATACACTGCTTCATTGATTCCCCGTCCACGAGTGGCATTTTCACCATTGACGATTGTGACTTGTGGCTTGTAGCGCCGTTTTAATTTGGGTAAGTACGTTGTAATTGCCGTTTGACCGACATTGCCCATGACATCCCCAACAAATAGAATTCGCATAGATTGCTCCCTTGTTTTAACGTTATACCAATCATTTTAGCATTATTTTGCCTTGAAAACGTGCTTGAATGTGACGGAAAATAAAAAAATGAGCTCAGGTTAAGACCTAAGCTCACTTCCCGGTTATTTAGCGTAATCAACTGCTCGAACTTCCCGAATAACCGTAACTTTGATATGACCGGGATATTCAAGTTCATTTTCAATCTGCTTTTTAACATCGTGTGCCAAAACTGTCGCCTGTAAATCAGAGATTTCATTTGGCTTAACGATGACCCGAATTTCACGACCGGCCTGAATAGCGTAACTCTTCTTGACGCCCGCTTGTTCATTTGCAATCGCTTCTAGCTTTTCGAGCCGATGGATGTAATTCTCCAGTGACTCGCTCCGAGCACCTGGCCGCGCGGCTGAAATCGAATCAGACGTTGCAACCAATACGGCAATAATCGACTTCGCTTCCACATCACCATGATGAGAAGCAATCGTATTGATGACTACCGGGCTCTCTTTGTACTTCGTTGTTAATTCCACGCCAATTTCAACGTGGGAACCTTCGACCTCATGATCGACGGCCTTACCAATATCGTGTAATAATCCTGCGCGTTTCGCGAGTGTAACATCTTCACCAAGTTCAGCGGCCAAAACGCCCGCCAACTTCGCAACTTCAATTGAGTGATTCAAAACATTTTGACCATAACTGGTCCGATAATTCAACCGACCAACAAGCTTGATTAAGTCAGGATGCATCCCGTGCAATCCCAAGTCAAAGACAGCTTGTTCACCAGTCTCACGGATTTTTTCGTCCATTTCTTTACGTGCTTTTTCAACCATTTCTTCAATCCGAGCAGGATGAATCCGCCCATCTTGAATCAGTTTTTCAAGCGCGATCTTCGCGATTTCACGACGAATCGGATCGTAACCACTGAGAACGACCGCTTCAGGCGTATCATCGATAATTAAATCAATCCCCGTCAGCGTTTCTAGCGTTCGAATGTTACGACCTTCCCGGCCAATAATTCGGCCTTTCATGTCATCATTTGGTAGCGAGACAACCGATACCGTGGTCTCAGAGACCATATCGGCAGCACTCTGTTGAATCGCTTGGACAATTAAGTTCTTAGCCTCTTTTTCAGACTGCGCTTTCACTTCATCCGTATTTTCCTTAATCAACACGGCGCGTTCATGCGTTAATTGCTCACGAGTCTGGGTCAAGATTTGGTCACGTGCCTGTTCTTGTGATAAGGCGGCGACCCGTTCTAACTCAGCTTGACGTTGCGTGATTAGTGAAGCTGCACTTTGTTGCTGTTGTTCGACACGTTTTTGCTCATTGGCAACTTTTTCTTCTTTTTTGCCTAAAGCATCCTCGCGCTTTTCAAAAGTATTCTCTTTGTGATCTAAAGTTTCTTCACGTTGAAGCAACCGGTCTTCTTGCTTTTGCACTTCATTCCGTCGTTGCTTTAACTCTGTTTCAACTTCAGCCCGGTAACGATGACTCTCTTCCTTAGCTTCAAGGACTTTTTCTTTCTTATGAGTCTCCGCTGCCCGTTTGGCCTCAGAAATAATACCTTCGGCTGTGTTCTTGGCAACATCCAATTCTTTTTCATGGACGTTCTTGCGTACATAGTAACCAATCCCATAACCGACAACAATTGCGATGACTGCGAGGATTATACCGAAAACATTCATGTTTCCACCTCCGCATCACCAAAATCCAGTTAACATAAAATCAACTACAAATTTTCAGATGTTATATTTTGATTATTTACACACTTGTTATTCTAATGTTAGAAACGAACAGTGTCAACTTAAAGTCTTATGGCAACGGACAATCGGCGCCCCTAACTGAGTAGAAAACCAGCGGATTATGTACACAAAACGTCCAAAATAAGTATTTTGGACGTTTGACTAAAGAACGATTATTTATCGGTTTTTGAATCATCAAGATCTAAAGATGTTTCATTTGCAACTGGCTTTTTAGGCTTGGCTTGTGCCTGTGACTTGTCACTAGGTTTAGTTGCCTTATCCTTGGACTTGTCATCAGCTTGGTCGTCTTCTTCACCCGTCTGGTCCATGCCGTATGCATCCCGGACTTTTTGACGAATCTCAGCCATGACATCTGGATGTTCATCCAAGTACTTCTTCGCATTCTCACGACCTTGACCAATCCGGTCATCACCGTATGAATACCATGAACCACTCTTCTTAACAATATCCTTTTCAGCGGCCATATCAACAATTTCACCGGTTTGTGAGATTCCTTGACCGTACATGATATCAACTTCGGCCCGCTTAAATGGCGGCGCAACCTTGTTCTTCACAACTTTGATCCGAACACGGTTCCCAATGATGTTGGTTCCTTCCTTGATTTGTTCAGCACGACGAACTTCAAGTCGAATCGTCGCATAGAACTTCAGAGCCCGACCACCAGGGGTCGTTTCAGGGTTTCCAAACATCACGCCAACTTTTTCACGAATTTGGTTAATAAATAGTGCGATGGTCTTTGTCTTGTTCAAAGTCCCGGATAACTTCCGCAACGCTTGTGACATTAACCGGGCTTGTAACCCAACGTGGGCGTCACCCATTTCACCTTCAATTTCGGCCCGTGGTACTAACGCCGCAACTGAATCGACAACTAAGATATCAACCGCGCCACTGGAAACTAAAGCATCCGCGATTTCAAGACCTTGTTCACCAGTATCTGGTTGTGAAAGTAACAAATCATCAATGTTGACACCTAAATGTTCCGCGTAAACCGGATCCAAGGCGTTTTCAGCATCGATATAGGCGGCCGTCCCGCCTTGCTTTTGAACTTCAGCGACCGCGTGTAGTGCAACGGTCGTTTTACCGGAACTTTCAGGGCCATAAATTTCAACGATTCGGCCACGTGGGTAACCACCAACGCCTAATGCGTCATCTAAGGCTAGTGACCCGCTGGAAATTGTTGAAATGGTCGTCTGGGCAGCGTCACCCATCCGCATAATCGCCCCTTTACCAAAGTTCTTTTCGATCTTTTTTAGGGCAGTATCTAGTGCTGCTTTCCGTGCATCAGCCAAATTATTTCCTCCTTTGGTGCTCGTTTCTGACTCTTAATATCATAGCTGTTCACAGCTAGAATTGCAAGTAAAAAGCGAACAAAAGTTCGTATTATTTTTTCAGTGTCGAATCGGCCGCCAGTGCATGCCGTAATAGGTCCAATCCGGCCATCACGCTGCGCTGACGAATGCGTTGTCGTCCCCCAGCAAAGTGGAATTGCTGGGCAATTGGCGCCTGCTGCCGATAAGCTAAGCCAATCCAAACCGTGCCAGCCGGTTGCCTTTCTAGCCTATCGGGACCTGCGACACCGGTGAAACTGACGGCAACGTCCGTCTGTAGCTGCTGTTGTGCGCCTAAAGCCATGGCTTTAGCAGTTGCCTCGGACACCACCCCATCGGTATCAATGATGTCTTGAGGCACATTGACCAGCTGATGCTTAACTTCATTTGCATACGTCACAAAGCCACCTGGAAAAACTGCCGAAACACCTGACACGCTCCCAAGGGTACTCTGAAACAAGCCAGCGGTTAAGCTTTCGGCGGCCGTAATGCTCAAGTTAGCATCAATCAGCTGTTTAACCACCACGTTGACCAATGAATTATCATCACCGTAGCCATAGAAATAGCGTCCAATCAACGTTTTGATCTGTTGGTCAACTTGGTCGATCGCCGCTTTGGCAGCCGACTCAGTCTCAGCCTGGGCACTCAAACGTAAGGTCACTTCATTCGTCTTGGCATACGGTGCAATCGTCACCGCCGTCTGATTGTCAATTAGCGGTTGTAACTTGGTCGCAAGTGCCGATTCGGTTATCCCGTAGAATCGCATCACCCGCGAATAAATCTGAGCCTGGTCGCCATAAGCTGCTGCCAGCTTCGGCTTAGCTTCCCGGTCAAACATCACCGCTAACTCACGTGGTGGTCCTGGCAACAATAAGAAATCCGCACTGTCAGACGATTGATAAAACGCACCGACCGCCATGCCGTTATGATTGACTAACGGCTGAGCGCCTTGCGGATACAGTGCCTGTTGCCGGTTGTTAGCGGTCATGACCTGTTCATTTTTTGCAAACCAGTCGGTGATTTTTTGCATTGCTGCTGCATCTTCGACTAATGGTACATTTAAATAATGTGCCAATGTCTGCTTCGTTAAATCATCCGCAGTCGGTCCGAGACCACCCGTTAAAATCACTAAATCATTGCGTTGCGCCGCAATTTCAATTACCGCTGACAGCCGTTGCGGATTATCACCCACCACCGTCTGATAGTAACTGTCAATGCCTAACTCAGCCAGTCCACGTGCAATGTGCGTACTGTTCGTATTCGTGATTTGTCCTAATAAAATCTCGGTGCCGACCGCGATTATCTCTGCCTGCATGCCAAAGAACCTCCTCGTAATCACAACGATTACATCCAATGTGGGCGCCGTTCAGCGCGTCCTACATTTAGTATATACGAAAATTAAGTCCGACCCCATTAAAAAGATTACCTTTTTTCTCGCAATTCGGCTAACTTGATAAAACTGGCTACGCGTTGTGCTGATTATTCTTTAGCGTTAAGGATGATTCAATCATGCTATTCCTTAAGTTCAAAAGCAGCCAGCTTAGAAACGCTGGAAAATAGGGCGAGTTGGCGCAAATTTGCAGTGGTGGTAACATCCTACACCGGCTTCCAGGCATTCTGGGCAATGGCCGGAACGTGGTGGACAGATTTAAGCCGACAAACCACGTCTTAAATACTGGTCTTTCACTAACCAAGCCAAAAACGCTTGCTAAGTGAAATTTCACCACTGGGCCTTGCCCAGAATACCTTCCAGCCGGGATGGTATTCGAAAGGCGGATATTTGCGCACCCAACTTTTTGTTGTATTAGTCGTTGGTTCCTTAGTTACAGGGCCATTTTGACATTCAACTGTCAGACTGATTCCAACAATAGCTATACTTTTTTATCCATGCTTTATGGCTACTGACAAGCAAACTTCACTGAACTTGTTAAAACTTTCTCTGGTCATTTGAGATAGCCAAGTCTGGAACTATAAATAAAGGCAATTTTATTGAACAAATTCAAAACTAGCAGCTGTTGAAATTAGTGAACCATTCGGTAATCTTCTCAGTATTAAAGTGCCATAAAGCATTATCGAATATCGATTAAAAGTTTGCTAGAAGGACCAGTCACCTAATATTCAGTGGTCAATTGCACCAAGATAGGTGGCCGTTCATCCGCCATTCGAGCGGGTTCCCGACTGTAGGGGCCGGATGACAATGCTCAGTAGCCAAATTATTCTTAGCTGGAAGTGTCTTTCTTCCGGCTTAGAATAAGACTCGTATTTGAAATTACGCAGCGGTTTTCTGCGTGAGTTCAAATCGACGTCGGCTTACGTTCCAGCAATTGTCAGCCGGCCCCGGAAGTCGGAATCGGACGCGCATCGGCTGACGAACAGGAATCTGATGCCACAGACTTTGACATTGAACTTACCGTTTAAACAGACCATTCCAAATAAAAAACGCCCACCAAGCAACCCGCTCGGTGAGACGTTTCAATCAAGCTTATTTAAACCCATCTGCGAAAACATCCCGGTTTTGGACGAAGTAGTCCACGCCAGAATAGATGACGAAGAATAGGCAGATGTACAGCATAATCAGTGCAAATGGCACGTTGATCGCTGCAAACAACACATTATTCAACAACAAGAAAATAATGGCAATCATCTGTGTCGTCGTTTTAATTTTACCAGGCATGGCAGCTGCCATGACCTTACCGTTGTTTTCAACGATCAACAAGCGTAAGCCCGTCACTGCTAATTCCCGGCACATAATAATTGCAACGACCCAATCAGGAGCGGCATTCATCCGCACCAAAATAATGAAAGCCGTCATCACTAACATCTTGTCCGCAAGTGGATCCGCGAACTTTCCAAAGTTAGTGACTAAATGTTGTCCCCGGGCGATTTTCCCATCCGCTAAGTCGGTTAACGAAGCGACCGCAAAAATCACCGTTGCCACAACCTGGGTGACTGGAATCATTGTACCAGCCCACACCACTTGCCCCCAATTCAGGGGTAAGACCATAATCAAAATAAACACCGGAATCAAGATAATGCGAAACACGGTCAATTTATTAGGTAAATTCAAAGTACCCGCCTCCTCCGCAACACTATTTGATGGTTAACGTGATTGTCCGAACTTTAGAACTGCTGTTGTTCGGATTAAAGTTGAACGCCTTCCCATTAATGGTGACGGTGGTTTCAGTGGCGTTACCAAATTGGAACTTGACCGTCTTCGCATTGCTTGGCAGCGTTAACGTATGTGAGCCGTTCGCTGACAACGTGCCTTGCCAAGTCTGACTACCATTAGTCGTGACTGACGTCCAAGCAGCCTTGCTTGACTTGATAACGACTTTGTTCTTGTCGGCACCATTCGTTAACGTAAAGGCCGTATCACTGCTACCGTTGGCTTTAATCGTCTGTTCCTTGGTCGAAGAAGCCTTAGAACTAGATTTGGCCGAAGAACTAGCCTTCGATGAACTGACTTTCTTCTTCGAGCTTGAAACTTGGACCGACGAACTGTCCGCACTCGTACTAGAGCTCGAGCCAGCATGCGTCCGAACTGCCATAAACCAAATAAACAAAAGAATCAAAACGACAATGGCCGTAATAATGATCGTCGGTAGATAATTTCGAACACGGTTGGCTGGTGAAGCGGGTTGCTCACGGCTGGCCACCCGGGTCGGTTGAACTTCATCAACGTTATCAACGATTTTTTCAGTGTGCACACTTGGCAACTCGTCACGATATTCTTCTAACAGCGCGTTGCCATCGAGATCGACCGTATCCGCATACTGCTTAACAAACGCCCGGACATAAAAATCACCCGGTAACTTGTCAAACTGTTCGTCTTCAATAGCAATCAAATAGCGCTTTTGAATTTTGGTGATTTGCTGCAAATCATCAATCGTAAGCCCTTTCGCTGTCCGGGCGGCTTTTAGACGCGCCCCAATCGTTGTTTTTTCTTCGTTATTTTCACTCATTGACTTTTTCTCCACCCTAAGTCTATTTTCAAAATCTTACGGTTAATAGTATATCACAGCAACTAAATTTAGCAGCCCCATGACAACTAAATTTCAGATTTCTTTAATTCTTTGCTTGTGGCCGAATTTGATATTCACTAATCGCCTGTGATTGCAATAACTGCTCAGCAACAGCGGTTAAATCATCCAAGGTCAAGCTATCAATAACCGCTGGCTCATCAAAGATCGTCGCCGTTCCAAATAAGCGCTGATCATAACGATTAGCAACGGCCTCCAGGGAGTTAGCCATAAAGACGACCCGGCCAATCATTTCCTTTTTAACTAAGGCCAACGCATCGTCCTGGTCAATCACCGACCGACGCCAATTTTCCAAGACGTCAATAATGGCCGTATCAAATTGCGCAGGGTCGTCGGTCTCACCACTAAACGTGACGAAGTTGAACCCATTTTGCAATTCAAAATCATAACCAAACGTATCGTCGATGATGCCTTGATCATATAACCGTAAATAATCGGCTGAAGTATCACCGAATAATAATTCTAATAAAACATTGACTGCAGCACGATACTTGAGCGCTGCCGCACCACTTTCAATCGGCACGAGGCCTTTGACCCCCACGATTGACTTGGCACGGTTGACTGGCATGTCAATCGTCCGATAAGGAATAATGTCATGACCGTCAGCAGCCGTTTCAGGAATCTTACGTTCAATTGGCTGAAAAGCAGTGAAGTCTTTGGCGTCTTGATTGGCTTTGACGAGTGCCAGCACTTCATCTGGATCAAAATTACCAACCACAAATAACGTCATATTTTCTGGGTGATAGAACGTGCGATATGCTGCGTATAGATCATCCGCGGTAATCTTAGCAATCGAATCAGTTGTGCCCGCGATATCATACTGTAATGGGTGATTAGGATATAAATTACCAATCATACCAAAGTACAAGCGCCAGCTTGGATCATCATCGTACATTTCGATTTCTTGACCGATGATGCCCTTCTCCTTTTCGACGGTTGCCGTTGAAAAGTATGGGTCCTGAACAAAGTCCAGTAAGGTCGTCAAATTTTCCTTGAGATGACGCGTCGCCGAAAACAAATAGCTGGTTTTAGTGAAACTGGTAAAGGCGTTGGCACTGGCCCCATACTGACCAAAGATTTGAAAGGCGTCGTGGTCAGCCTTCTCAAACATTTTGTGTTCTAGAAAATGCGCGATTCCATCTGGAAAACGTTGCAATTCAGTACTGCCCGCAGGCACAAAGGTGTTATCAATGGAACCATAGTTGGTGGTCAACGTGGCATATGTTTTGTGATAACCGGTCTTCGGTAGCATGGTCACGGTCAACCCGTTAGCTAGCTTGGCTTGATAAACACTTTCATTAAATTGATCATATTTTTTTACTTTCATTTGGACTCCCCACTTAAGAAAAAGCCGTTATTCAGGGTCGCCATTTTTGCAACCGCAATAATCTGTTCGCGTGTGACGCTTTGAATCTGACGTAACCAGTCCGCGTCTGACACGTGCTGTTGCGTCAAATCGTCAATCAACGTTTGAACGGCAACGGTTCGTTGACTATCCAGACTGGATTCAAAGTCGTTGATCAGCCCCAATTTGAGTTGGTCAACGAGGTTATCCGTGAAGTCGCCGTTTTGAATCGCAGTTAACTGATCCGCAATAATCGCCAACACTTGGTCATGATTCTTACCATCGATTCCGGCTTGCACTTTCAGCACACCACGGAAGGTATCGAGTGAACTGCTGGCATAGTAGGCCAGACTCGCTTTCTCGCGCACATTAGTGAAAAGTTTGGATAACGGTGAACCCCCAAACAATTCATTGAAAACGAGTGCCGCGTAGTAGTGATCGCCACGATAGAACACAGGGAAATCGTACCCGAGGTTCAGCTTAGCTTGACTGAGCGCTTGTTCTTCATGAACTTCAACGTAGTCTTTTAGATTATGATGTTGATAAAATGGCCGTGGCCGACCCGTTGACCGGTCTTCAAACCCGACTTGCTGCCATTGTTCCAGCACAGCCGCTTCATCGATATCACCAGTCACAATGATGTCGATTTGGTCATCTTGTAACAGTTGCTGATAGTAACGATAAAGTGATCGTGCATCGATGGCTGCTAAATCGTCAATCACCCCAAAGCTCGGAACTTGTTGGGCCGGTTCATTGGCGAACAATGCCGCATTTAGTTGTTGGGCCGCATAGTATTGCTTATCGTCAGCAACCGATTTGATTGCCGCCTCTAAATTGGTTTTTTGCCGGTCAAATGTCGCTTGGTCAAACTGGTGATCACTGGCGAGCGGCTGCCAAATGACCCGTTGTAAGAATTGAATAGCCTGATTAGTCAATGGCTGATCCGTGGCTAAATAGCGTTCATTGGCCACCGTAATCGCTAATTGTAAATTATGTGTCGGCCCCTTACGACTGACACCGGCACCAAACGCTGCGCCATACATGGCTGCGAGTGCATTGGCTAACGTCCGCTGGTCAGGATAGTCTGCGGAACTCGTTTCTAATAAGTTTGAGAGTAGTGCCCGCTGAGTGATCGTCGACCGATCCAGTGGTGCACGAAAATTAATCATAATTTGATTGGTTTTAAATTGATGACTAACAACGGTCGTCAATTGAACCCCTTTTGCTAACTGAGTTTGCAACATTTTTCCTCCTTGCATATGTAATAAATAATAAGCGAAAGGCCGAGTTCACGCAACTTTCCGTCTTGAATGCACGCCAATTTTTTCATTATCAGTTTCAAAATGGCGATTATACCCATTAAATTAAATTATCGTGAGTAACAAATAACATTGCCAAGTCGCGTTTTGTCTGCTATTCTTTTCATTATTGATAAAATTAAGGAGCGGTTAATGTGAAAGTAATTAAATTTGGTGGCAGTTCACTAGCTAGTAGTCGTCAACTGCAAAAAGTCCTCTCAATCGTCGAAGCTGATCAACAACGTAAATATGTGATCGTATCAGCCCCAGGTAAACGGTTTGACGGCGACACCAAGGTCACCGATTTACTTATTCAATATGCACGTCAAACGATTCATCATCAAGATACGCAAGCCGTCATGAATACGATCATTGACCGCTATGCAGAGATTGGTCACGGGTTCGATGTGCCTGAAGCCCAATTGACACCGATCTTCGAGACGATTCGTAACTTACCAAAACAAGCTTACGCTGACAACACGTATTTAATGGCAGCTTTTAAAGCCCATGGCGAACGGCTGAACGCGCAACTTGTCGCGGCGGTCTTCCAAAAAAGTGGCCTCAATGCCCGCTATTTGGATCCCAAGGACGCTGGTATGGTCGTCACGGACGTGCCAGATGATGCGCAAATCATCAAGAGTAGCTATGATCAGCTCGCCAAATGGGCCAATAGCGAACAAATCTTAGTGATTCCCGGCTTTTTTGCCTATAACCGAAACGGTCAGATTTGTACCTTTTCACGCGGTGGCTCCGATGTTACCGGTGCCATCATCGCCCGCGGGGTCAATGCCGACCGCTACGAAAACTTTACGGATGTCGATGCCATCTACGCGGTCAATCCCAGCTTAGTGGAAAAGCCAGCAGCCATCAGTGATATGACGTTTACCGAAATGCGTGAACTTTCTTACGCCGGCTTCTCAGTGTTCCACGACGAAGCCTTGATTCCTGCAATTGAAGGCAACATCACTGTCAACGTCAAAAATACCAATCATCCGGAAGCACCAGGTACGCTGATTCAATCAACGCGTGAACCGAACCCAGACTTCCCAGTGACTGGTATTGCAAGCTCTTCCAGTTTTTGTTCACTATACTTACGTAAATATCTGTTGAATAAGGAAGTTGGGCTCGGTCGCAAGATTCTAACGATTTTAGAAAATCACCACATTAGTTATGAGCACATGCCATCCGGGATCGACGATTTGACCATCATTTTCGATGAACACCAATTAACACCGGAACTCGAGAAAACGTTGGTTGCCGAAATTTCAGCGGCAATTAACCCGGATGAAATCTATTTCACCCATGACTACTCGATTCTGATGCTGGTCGGTGAAAACATGCGCAACCGGGTCGGCATCATGTCCCGGGCAGCAACTGCCTTAGCCGAAAACAACATCAAGCTAATTATGGTCAACCAGGGTGCGTCCGAAATCTCCATCATGTTCGGTGTGCACGATAACGATGCGGATCAAGCAGTGGTTGCGTTGTACCACGAATTCTTCAAAGCATAGGCACTAGCGACGTCGGCTTAGCGTACATGACAAGTTGACAAGTTCATCTGACCGGGCTAGTTCGTCAAGCTGCTGGTCATACACGCTACCTCAAACTAGATTCAGCCCAAACAGATGTTGTCTCGAATCCAGTTTGAGTCCACTATCTGACAGGCATATTATTGTAAACTATTAAAAAATCTGTTGATAGCCATCATCAAATTGATGTCTATCAACAGATTTTTTCATCCAGTAATAACGATTGATTTAAATCACGCTAACTTAGTTCTCAACCTTCTGATTACCAAACCACTTCTTATTGATCTTGTCTAACGTGCCGTTAGCTTTCAAGGTCTTCAGTCCAGCATTGATCTTCTTGCGCATCGTCTTATCGCCCTTCCGCATCCCAACGGCGAAGTCTTCGGACTTGAAAGTGCCCTGTGTTTCGTTGTAATCCGCTGAATTGGCTTCGTGCTTGATATAATAGTTCGCATAGACGCTATCAATCAATAATCCCTTAATACGACCGGCATTCAGATCCAAGAAGGCATTCGTAAAGGTATCGTATTGAACAGGCGTCTTCTTAGCAATCTTGTCTTTCAGGAGCTTGGGATTATTTTCAAGTGATTCATAACCCGAGGAACCGGACTGCACACCCAGCGTCTTACCCGTCATATCGTCAAATGAGTTGATATGATTCTTCTTCAACGAAACTAAGACTTGCTTGTTCTTCAAATAAGTATCGCTAAATGCCACGACTTTTTCCCGTTGTGGATTCTTCGTATACCCATTCCAGATCAGATCAATCGTGCCGTTACGCAATTCAGTCGCGTTCATGGACCAGTCAATCGTTTGAAAACTAATTTTGATACCGTACAGCTTGAAGACGGCGCGTGCCAAGTCAATATCGTAGCCGACTAACTTCCCCGACTTTTCACGAAAGCCCATCGGCACAAAGCTATCATCCAAACCGACGACCACGTAGCCCCGCTTTTTGATCGTCGACCAGGTGTCCTGCGTATCCGCACGCTGCGTCACATTCTGACCACAACCACTCAATGTCGTGGCGACACCCATCAACATCACCAGCAGCAGGCCTAGTGAAAATAATCTTTTCTTCATCTATTATGCCGCCTCCTACTGTTGTTTGTTCGGTTCAACGTGGAACATTTCATCCGCAATATTTTCAGCGAAGGTCAAATCATGGGTCACGACGATTTGAGTCATACCGTCCGCCTTTAATCCCAAAATCAACTTTTCAACTTCTTGACGCAAATTCGGATCTAACGCTGAGGTCGGTTCATCGTAGCAGAGCACATTAGGCCGCATTGCCAGTGCCCGTGCGATTGCGACCCGTTGCTTTTGACCACCAGATAATTGGAACGGATACTGGTCGGCGTGGTCACCTAAGTTCAAGCGGTCTAATAGCGTCTGGGCTTGTTTCGTGGCTTCATCGGTAGATTGTTTCAAGACCATCGTTGGCGCTAACGTGATATTTTGCATCACGGTCAAGTTGGGGAACAGTTCAAAGTTTTGGAATACGACCCCAATCACACTGTCATTACTGCGATTCGTGTATGGGTCAAACGGTTGTCCGTCAACCAGAAACTCGCCAGCGTTGACTTTTTCGAGTCCGGTAATGCAGCGTAGCAACGTGGTCTTCCCAGCGCCAGAGGGGCCAACGATACTCAGAATCTCGCCGTCCTTAACGGTTAAGTTCAAATCCTTGATGATGGTACGGCTGCCAAAACTTTTGGTAATATTTTTGAGTTCTAACATATGATGACCTCCTTATTTCCAGTAACTGTAGTGTTTTTCGACGCGTCCGAGGATAAAGGTCGTGACCGCCGTTAGGGCTAAGTAGATGACCCCCACGAGTACCAGTGGAATCAACGTCACATCGCGTGAAGTGGCAACGTTGCCGGCACGCAATAAGTCGCCCAAACCGATGACGTAAACTAAGGATGAATCCTTGATCAAGTTAATGACTTCATTTCCGACTGATGGTAAGACGATTTTGATCACTTGTGGCACCACGATCTTCCGAATCGTTTGCCAGTAGCTCAACCGTAGCACTCGTGCACTCTCATATTGACCGTTATCGATCGATTGTAAGCCACCACGGAAGATTTCCGCAAAGTAGGCGCCGTAGTTCAAGATGAAGGCAAAGAGCGCCGCGTAGTACCGTGGAAAGACGATGCCAATCAGTGGCAGTCCGTAGAAGACGAAGATTAATTGAAGTAATAATGGCGTTCCCCGCATCAGCCAGACGTACAAGTGTAATAACCATTGCAGTGGTTTGAAGTTGGTCATCATGCCGAGCCCGACGACTAACCCCAATGGTAACGACCCAATCAAGGTCCAAATAAAGATTTTAAGTGTCATAACGGCACCAGATAATAATGATGGCAATATTTCTAAAATATAGTGCATGTGCTTTCCCTCCCAAAATTACAGGTCACAAGTCATTTTGTCTATCGATCGTCATGATTTGAGGGACTAAAAAACCGTCCACTCAAGCCTAACGCTCAAGAGGACGGTCATCCGTGGTTCCACCTCAGTTCGTAATAACCTCACAGTTATTACCTCAGGGAGTTTCGTGATAATAAAAAAATCGTCCTTAGGTCATCATACCTAAGAGGACGATTTAATCGCGGTTCCACCTCATATTCATTAGTTGCTCACACAACTAACCTCAACGAGTTTATCACTAAACTCCGCCGCTAACGAGGCCAACCGGAACGACCTACTTACTTCAGTCGTCCAACTCACAGATGTGGTTCGTCATAAGTCTTGGTTATCTTCCCATCATCGATAACTCGCTGAACAAGATGCTCACAACTACTCTTCTGTTCCCTGTTTTTTAATGTTGAATCCATACTAATTGAAAATTAATCAACCGTCAAGCCTTTTTTACTTGTTGCGATGAAAAATTCCGGCAATTCGTGACCAAACACCGGCTTTAGGGGTCTCCAAATTCATCAATGGCACCGTCTCGCCTTCGATTCGACGCGCAATGTTCCGGTAACCCTGCGACGCTGGATTCTTAGGATCCAAGACGATGGGTTCCCCATTGTTAGAAGTTCGAATGACGGCATCATCATCAAACACGATTCCTAATAGATCAATCGACAAGTGATGGGTAATTTCATCAATATCCATCGTCTCGCCATCTTGCATCATGCGCGTCCGAATCCGGTTAATGACTAGCTTGGGCGCTTCAGCTAACGGATATTGTTCTAGTAAACCGACGACCCGGTCGGCATCGCGAATGGCTGAGATTTCTGGCGTTGAGACAATAATTGCCGCATCAGCACCCGCAATCGCATTCATGAAGCCTTGTTCAATTCCGGCTGGACAATCTAACAGAACGTAGTCAAAATCAGGTTTCAACTCATCCACGATGGCCCGTACCTGGTCTGGATTCAATGAATCCTTATCCGCATTTTGCGCTGCGGGTAACAGGAATAAGAGGTCATCAAACCGCTTGTCCTTAACTAGCGCTTGCCGTAATTGTGCCCGGCCCGCGACCACATCCACAATGTCATAGAGGATTCGGTTGTCGAGACCAAGAATCACGTCCAAGTTACGCAACCCAATATCTAAATCAACTAAGCAAACTTTCTTGCCCATTAATGCAAGGGCCGTCCCTAAATTGGCCGTCGTGGTCGTCTTACCAACGCCACCCTTACCAGAGGTGATGACAATTGCTTTTCCCATCAAATCCGTCCTCCATTTCGTGTAAATAGCTTCGGTCGTACCCGTTTTAATTGATTAAGTGGCTGATAGTCTAACGCTTGAATGTCGTTGATATAAACCACATTGGTCCCCTCAACGACTTTTTCGAGGTCAACTAATTCTAACAATTCGCCCACTCGCACACGAGGTACCGTCGCCAATGGACTCACGATGACCGCGTCGTTATGGTCGGGATAGCCGGCTTCCAGAGCACCGTGAATCTCACCCATCACAAAGATACTCCCAGTGGCTCGGAGCACCCCGCCCTCATGAATCTTACCGAAGAACAGCACGTCCCCCGTAATTTCAACGACTTGACCGTTACGAATAATCTGATTAACTAAGTGAACCGTATCGCGTTCAATCATCGCCAGCGCATCAGCGGTCAAAATCACGTCCGCCGTGAGCTTATGAATACTGAACAACGGATACTGCTGAATCAACTGCGTGACTTTTTGACTCTGGTCAGCCGTTAACAGCCGACTTGCTGTATCTAAATCAAACGAGATCTGCTCATCACTGGTGTTATCAGCCTGCAAGCGGTCGAGTAAGACTTTCAAGTCAACCATAATATCGTCAAAACTGGCCGCTTGACGCAAAATTAATTCATAGCCATCATTGCTGGCCTTTAAAACCACACTCTGCTGCATGTTAGAATTCCTTTCTGCCGACTAAATAACACTCAGATATAACCGACGCATTGGATAATATAAAATCACAAAGATTGCTAGGTTGACCGCAATCGTTGGTCCTAGCGTGTACACGGCAAAGTCTGCCAAACTACTTGAGATGACGTGCCCCATCGTGTACCAAATGTACGTAAATGCTTCTAAAATCGTTAAATTGATAATATAAATCATCAGTAATGTCAAAAAATTCAAATCCAACCAAGGTTTGATCTGTCGGCATAAATACACGATCAACGGTAAGCCCACCATGTAGACGCCGAAGACCCCGGTATAATACCAGTCAAAGACCAACCCAACAAAGGTCGCCCAGATGCCGACTGGTAACGCGTCGTGATCATCCAAGAAGACGGCGAAGACCAACCATAGTAAGGTTAGATGTAGCACGCTGGCATAGGGATAGCTGAACAAATGCCCAGCAAAGACATTCGAGAGCGAGCCGTCTAAAAAGAGTGCAACAAATAACCCGATTGGAAAAATGACTCTTAATCTTGAGAAACTCACCGTTGCACCTCCCTATTGTTCAGCGACCGTCACGACCGTTAAGTCACTCAAGTCAGCTGCGGGCGTAATTTCAACTTCGGAAGCCAGCCCATAATCATCCTGCTTGACCTTGAAAACCTTACCAACGTACAGGCCTTTTGGCGTATTACCACCCAGACCACTCGTGACGACCTTATCGCCCTTCTTGATCTTAACGTTAGAGGTCACGGAGCCCATCTCTAGCAAGTTGCTACTCTTATCATAGCCTGAAATAATCCCATTGACGATCTTACCAGCACTATTGGTAATTTGAATGGCAAATTTATTGGCGGAAGAACTCGTATTAGAAATCAATTCAACCTTCGAATTGGTCTGATTGACTTCAACCACCCGGCCAATCAAACCAGATTGTGACATGACGGGCATGTTCTTCTTAACGCCAGCCGTCGCACCTTTAGAAATCACCAATTGGTTCATCCATGAAGAAGGTGTCCGGGTCAAAACATTGGCCGTCACCGTCGTGTAATCAGATAGCGAGTCGTTCAGCTTGAGCTCCTTGCGTAACTGTTTGTTTTCGGCACGCGTCGTTTGCGCACTGACCTTGGCTTGGGCCAATTGGTCAACTTGTTTCTTTAATTTTTGATTTTCTTGATAGGTGTTCAACAAGTCAGAAACTGAGTTGGTCGCGCTTTGTAAACCATTAACCGGCCAGGCAATCACCCGGTCAACCGCACCCGCCACGTCATTTCCAAATTGTTGAATCAATGGTGGTGTTGATTTTTTATCACGAATGGCCACTGAGACACTCATCAAGCCGAAACTAATAATGAAGATAACAATTGCAATTACCAGTTTACGGTTAGAAAAAAACTTTTGCATAATGAACCCCCGGTCGAAAATTCAATGAGTTAACAATAAATAAGCGGGAAGACGTCTTCCCGCTCACCTGTTATCGCTTTTTCATAACGTCGATGCTCTTGAGTGATTCACCCGTCCCAACGGCAACGCAGTCGAGCGGTTCGTTTGCGATGAATACTGGAACTTTGGTTTCATCTGCAATCACTTCAGAAAGATTCTTCAATAAAGCACCACCACCGGTCAAAACAATCCCGTGGTCAATTACGTCTGAGGCAATTTCTGGGGAAGTTTCTTCAAGTGTTTCTTTGATAGCAGAAATAATTTCAGAAACGACTTCTTGAATCGCTTCGGAAACGTCTACTGACGAAATTTCAACCGTCTTTGGTAATCCAGATAACAGATCCCGACCCCGAATGGTTGAGCCTTCGATTTCTTCAGCTGCTTCTAAGGAAGCTGAACCACAATCAATTTTGAGTTGTTCTGCAGTCCGTTCACCGATTAGCAAGTTAAACTTCTGACGAACATGATAAATGATTGAATCATCAATCTTATCACCGGCCATTCGAATTGAACGGCTTGACACGATCCCACCTAACGAAATCGTAGCCACGTCGGTCGTCCCACCACCAATATCAACGACCATGCTACCAGTTGGATCCATTACTGGCAAACCGGCACCAATCGCAGCGGCAAATGGTTCTTCGATAACGTACGCGTCACGCGCACCGGCTACTCGAGTTGCATCGATAACGGCCCGCTTTTCAACTTCTGTGACACCACTAGGTACACAAACCATCACGTAAGGCTTCCCATTTGAGCGGCCTAACGTCTTTTGAATAAAGTACTTCATCATCGCAACCGTCGTATCGTAGTCTGCGATGACCCCGTCCTTCATTGGTCGAATCGCCACAATACTTGCTGGCGTTCTCCCAATCATATCCCGTGCTTCTGAACCAACTGATACAATTTCACCAGTCTTCGTGTTCTTCGCAACTACGGATGGTTCCCGTAATACGATGCCCTTGCCGTCAACGTACACAATTGTGTTGGCAGTACCGAGATCGATCCCGATATTTTTTGTCCCAAATCCGAACACTATATTCATCCCTTCATCATTAACAAATTTAATTTTTTATTTTAGTCATAATAGTAAGTATTATAGCATAGTCGCACTGCATTGAAAAAGCACTGCCTGAAACCTAGCATACCGTAAATCAATAAAAAATACAGTTTCACTATTTAACTTAGATAAAATTTAACAAAAAACGCGATCAGGCCGATGAACAATCGGTCCTAACCCCGTTATTTTACCACATTCTATTGCGAATCCGTATTACAATTTATTAAGCCCTGTTCCGCAAAACTATAGTAATCGTTTACACCGACAATAAAACTATCCAACAATGGCATTCCCATCAATTCACAAGCCAATTGGAGCCGCTTGGTAAATTCAATATCCTTAGTGGATGGTGTGACGTCACCACTGGGATGATTGTGAACAATGACAATTCTCGCCGTCACCGTCATCAACGCCAACTTAATGATTTCACGTGGCTGTGCGGGACAACTGTTGATTGTCCCCTGAAAAACAACTTCACGCCGCAATACGCTGTTTTTGGTATCCAGGCACAAGAGTTGCAGCTGTTCCTGCTCCAGATGCGCATAATCTTCTAACAGCGTCCGCGCTAACTGTTCACTACCATACACCTGGTCTAACAATCGACGCGCCGGGCGTGGCAATAACTGCCCACATCGTAATCCGATTATCAGTCGGTTCCACACTGGATCCTTAGACGATTCGTGTAACCAATCCGTCGCTTCCTCTAATGGATACGACCGTTCAAACATCCAGACAGCGTGATCGACCTCCTCCGCTGGTAAATACGTCGCAAAATACTGCTGAACTAACTCATGCGCTTGGGTCACTGGTACGTATGCCTCTTCTAATATCGTCATCAAAAACACCCTTTCTAATTAGTAGATACGCAAGCACGACGAGTCTCCATTATTTTTATTGAAGTTTTTTTGAAAAAGTTTTTTTGAGTAACATTATTTATCATTGAAACGTGCCACATTGTCGGATGTCTGTCCGTCTGCACATGCTCATCCTACGTCGACTTCTGGGGCCGGCTGACAATTGCTGGAACATAGCCGACGTCGATTTGAACTCACACAGAAAACCACTGTGCAATTTCAAATAGGAGTCTTATTCTAAGCCGGAAGCAACCCACTTCCGACTAAGAATAATTTGGCTATTGAGCATTGTCAGCCGGCCCCGCCAGTCGGGAAGCCACTCGAATGGCAGATGAACGGCCACCAATCTGGGTACAATTGACCTCTGAATATTAAGTGACTGGTCCTTCAAGCAAACTTTTAATTGGCCTCAATAATGTTTTATCACGCTTAATCACTGAAAAATCAGTTGAATTTTATCGACTAAATTCAACGGACATTAATCTTGAATTTGGTCGATAAATTACCTTCGTTTATAATTTGAGACTTTACTATCTCAAACGACTAAGGAAAGTTCTGACAAATTCAGTGAAACTGCTGATTTGAAAAGTTAAAACATGGGTTAGGAAGCTTAGCTATCATTCGAAACTAGTCTGACAGTTGACTATCAAAATGTCTGTGGGCTAAGAATCAACGACTAATCCAACAAAAAGTTGGGTCCACAAATGTCTGCCTTTCGAGTACCATCCCAGGCTGGAAGGCATTCTGGGCAAGGCCCAGTGGTGAAATTTCACTTAGCAAGCGTTTTTGGCTTGGTTAGTGAAAGACCAGTATTTAAGACGTGGGCTGTCGGCTTAAATCTGTGTCCACCATGTTCCGGCCATTGCCCAGAATGCCTGGAAGCCGGCCTAGGACGTCGCCACAACAGCAAGCTTACGCTGAGTCGTACTTTTTCCAGCGGGTCTCAGCTGGCTGCCCTTGAACTTGAGCACGTTTCAATGATTTTTCATGCCGTTAACAGCTTAAAAAAATCAGCGCACCAAGCTAAAAATTTAAGCTTGGTGCGCTGATTAGTTGTGTGGTTAATCTGCATCCGCCTGTTTGAAATAAGCGCGGACGTCGCTGATGAAGTAGAGCGAGCCAGTCAGCAATAACACATCGTCACTCGACATTTCTTGCAACGCCTGCATTAGTGCCGCTTGCCAGTTGTCAAAGACGGCTGCTGAATGACCGCTTGGCATCTCAGCAGCTAATGTGCTGGGATCAGTCGCTTGCCGCTTGGCATTGGGACCCGCAAATTGCGTTAACAACAAGTGGACGTTGGGTAAAGCGCCCAACGTTTGAATCATCTGTTGATGCTGTTTATCTGCTAAAACGGCAAAAATCACATACACCGTTTGCTGTCCAAAACGTTCACGTAAAGTCGCCGCCAATTCGGTGATTGCGGGCTCGTTGTGTGCACCGTCAATCATGATCAGTGGGTCCGCATTTAACCGTTCAAAGCGACCCGGCCACTGAGTTCCAGCCAGCGCCTTTTTGACATCACTCGCACTAACAGGGACTTGCGTCTGTTGGTGATAAGTGAGGTAAGCCGCCAGTGCGACCGCTGCGTTATCGACCTGATAATCGCCGAGTAACGGGGTCGTCAAATCTTTAAAATGTTCATCTAAACCATCAAAGTTGAACCGCTCCTGCCAACCCTGAGGTGCTAATAACTTAGTCGTGAAATCAACATCCAGCGTCTGTAGCGGTGCTTGCTGGTCTGCCGCCGTTTGAACCATGACATCCTGTGCTTCAGCTGGGAGTTTGCCCACAACGACGGGGATTTGTGGTTTGATAATTCCCGCTTTTTGGGTCGCAATCGCCGTCAGTGTATCACCTAGGATCTGCATATGGTCGTAGCCAATCGTCGTAATCACACTGACAGCAGGTGTCCAGACATTGGTTGAGTCATATAAACCACCCAGGCCCACCTCGATGATGGCAATGTCAATTGGTTGGGCGGCGAAGTATAAGAACATCATGGCCGTTATGATTTCAAACTCCGTCGGTCCCCCACTCTCCAGGGTTGCATCTAGCTTGGCAACTACCGGTTGCACCTGTTGAACCAGTGCCACCAAGTCAGTATCGCTGATTGGCGTGCCATCGACACTGATGCGCTCATTAAAACGCGTGATGAACGGTGACGTAAACGTCCCGACTGTCAGTCCATCAGCCATAAACAGTTCCCGTAAATTGGCAACCGTTGAGCCTTTGCCATTGGTCCCCGCAACGTGAATGCCATGGACTTGTAATTGTGGGTCTCCAAGTTCATGTAAGAATTGACGCATCCGCTGCAAAGTCGGCGCCTTTTTAAATTTCGTTCGGCCGTGAATAAAGGCTAACGCATCCGAATAAGTCTCAATCATTTTTGCCTTTCCTCCCTAAGATGCCACCTACTGACATCGTTTCTACCCGTTCATTTAAAATAAAATGGTAACCCTCCCGAACAACTGGGACGATTACCATTTTACCAATTAACTCAGCGATAAACTGAGTCATACGACTAACTAAGCTTGCGCTTTAATGTCGACTAACCGTTGCTTCAAAGCAGCCAATTTGGTTTGGTTATCAGCTAATTTTTCTTTTTCGCTATTAACCACGTCTTCAGGCGCGTTGGCCACAAAGCGTTCGTTACCAAGTTTCTTAGTCGCACGTGCGACTTCGCTCTCAAACTTCGCCTGTTCTTTTTCTAGCTTCTTGATTTCTTCATTCAGATCAACCAATTCAGCGAGTGGGATGTAGACTTCCGCATCACTGATCACTTGAGTCATGGCTAACTTCGGTGCAACCACATCAGCGCCAATTGACAAGGTCTTCGGATGTGCAAACCGTTGAATGTAATCTTCATTAGTCTTGAAGACTGACTGTAGCCGGGCGTTATCCGTCTTGATCAACAAGTCGACCGCTGACGACATCTTTGCATTTGCTTCAGCCCGGATACTCCGAACAGCCGTAATCAATTCGATCAATGAAGCCATATCACTTTCAGCGTCCGCATCGTCAAATTCTGGATGGTCCACCGGATATTGCGCAACGACTAATGATTGGCCTTCATGTGGCATCGACAACCAGATTTTCTCTGTAACGAATGGCATGATTGGGTGGAGTAACCGTAAGATTTGGTCGAGCACGTAGGCTAACACATTTTGCGTGTTGGCTTTAGCTTGTTCGTCATCCCCGGTCAGCACTTCCTTACTCATTTCGATATACCAGTCACAGAAGTCGTTCCAGATAAAGTTATAGAGCGCGCGACCGGCTTCACCGAAGTCAAACTTGTCAAAGGTCGTCGTCACTTGTTTAACCGTGGCATTCAAACGGCTCAAAATCCACTTGTCAGCCAACGTCCATTCACTGGCAGCTGGTAAAACCGGTTTGTCCATCGCGCCCAAGTTCATGATAACGTAGCGGCTGGCGTTCCAGATCTTATTGATGAAGTTCCAAGCAGCGTCCATCTTGGTGTAACTGAACCGGACATCTTGTCCAGCCGTCGAACCGTTTGATAGGAACCACCGTAAGGCATCTGCACCATACTTTTGAATGACATCCATTGGGTCGATCCCATTGCCAAGTGATTTACTCATCTTAACACCGTGCTCATCACGAATTAAGCCATGCAATAACACATTCTTGAATGGTCGACGCCCCGTAAATTCAAGGCTTTGGAAAATCATTCGTGATACCCAGAATGGCAAAATATCATAACCGGTAACCAAAGTGTTAGTCGGGAAATAACGCTTGAAATCTTCCGCATCCGTATCTGGCCAACCCATCGTTGAAAATGGCCAGAGGGCACTGGAGAACCAGGTGTCCAAAACATCAGGGTCTTGTTCCCAATTTTCGGGATCCTTGGGTGCATCAACCCCGACATAAGTTTCACCAGTCGTCTTGTTATACCAAGCTGGAATCCGGTGGCCCCACCAGAGTTGCCGCGAGATAACCCAGTCGTGAATATTTTCCATCCACTGCTTAAAGGCATCTTCAAAGCGCTTAGGAATAAAGTTGACAGCATCGTCGCCAGTCTGATTCTTCAGAGCTTGTTCGGCAAGTGGCTTCATCTTAACAAACCACTGCGTTGATAAACGGGCTTCAACTTGAACATCAGTCCGTTCAGAATGCCCAACACTATGCACGATTGGATCGATCTTAAGCATCAAATCTTGGTCTTCCAAATCTTTGACCATGGCTTTACGGGCTTCAAAGCGGTCCATACCTTCGTACTTACCAGCGTTGGCGTTCATCGTAGCATCTTCGTTCATCGTGTTGATGCGCTTCAAGTCATGCCGGTTTCCGACTTTGAAGTCATTTGGGTCGTGGGCTGGCGTGATTTTAACCATCCCAGTTCCAAATTCAGGGTCAACGTAAGCATCCGCAATAATCGGAATTTCACGGTCGGCTAATGGCAAGATGACCTTTTTGCCAACTAATTCCTTATAACGTTCATCACTTGGATTGACCGCTACGGCCGTATCACCCATCATGGTTTCGGGACGAGTCGTTGCAATTTCAATGTAATGCTTACCATTGAACGTGTAATCCTTGTCCGCAAATGGGTACTTGACGTGGTAGAAGGCACCCTGGTCATCTTTATGAATCACTTCAATGTCAGATAACGCGGTCCGTGCTTGCGGATCCCAGTTGATGATGTATTCGCCACGGTAAATCAAGCCCTTGTTGTATAAGTCAACGAAGACTTTCTTAACTGCGTCTGACAAGCCATCATCCATCGTGAACCGTTCACGTGAATAATCTAATGACAGCCCCATCTTGGCCCATTGTTGCTTGATGATTGACGCATATTCGTCTTTCCAATCCCAGACTTGTTGAATAAACTTCTCCCGTCCGAGGTCATAACGACTAACGCCTTGTTCACGAAGTTTGGCTTCAACCTTTGCCTGGGTGGCAATCCCCGCATGGTCCATTCCTGGCAACCACAGTGTATCGAAGCCCTGCATCCGCTTCTGACGAATAATAATATCTTGTAAGGTCGTATCCCAAGCATGGCCTAGATGCAACTTACCAGTAACATTTGGCGGCGGAATCACGATTGAATACGGTTTAGCTTTCTTATCGCCCGAAGGCTTGAATAAATCTTGGTCTAGCCAAGTTTGATAACGGCCCGCTTCAACGGCGGTCGGATCATACTTAGTTGGCATATCAGTAGTTGGTTCTTCTGACATTGGGGCACATCCTTTCCATTTAGGTACAAAAAAATCCACTCATCCCAATTGAGTTAGGACGAATGGATTCGCGGTACCACCTAATTTTAAAGCAATCACAAGTAACTGCTTTACAGCTTAAACATCGTTGTTAACGAACGGTGTATCCCGTCCGGCTATTCCTACTTAAACGTTCAGAATAACAGCTCGCAAGCTACCTTCGTGCTGAAACGCCAAACGTGTTCCACTACTCACGTTCTCTCTAAAGACGTCATTCAGCACTACTCTCTTGCTCATTGCTAGTTGTCACTATTGTAATGAATTTCCTGGTTATCGTCAATCTTTATTCGAATTGTTTTAAAGCTTCCAGTGCAGCCACATAGTTTGGTTCATGACTGACATTGGGCACGATTTCGTGATAAACGATCTTGCCGTCCGCATCCGCTACATAAATGGCGCGTGTCAACGTCCCATTATTGGGCAGATAAAGATTCGTTGCATACCCAAAGGAAAGCTCCTCATCAGAAGCCACCGTCAGATTTTTCACGCCTTCCTTAGCACACCAGCCAGCTTGATCCGCTACTGAGTTGTTGGAAATCGCGACAAACTGAACGTGGGGGTACTTATCGGCTTGTTGATTGAACTTCTTAGTTTGAATCGAACAAACGCGCGTATCAATATCGGGCATGACACTCAATAGGACTGGCTTACCAAGTAAGTCTTTGGTCTTGATCTTCTTATCATGCGTCGTAAATACTTTGAACTTTGGTAATTGATCGCCATCTTCTAGTGGCTCACCGACTAGGTCTAATGCTTGATCATGAAATAATACTTGCACGAAAAACACCCCTTCGATAACTAATGATTGACAATGTATGCCTTGAAACTAGTATAGCTTAAATTTACCGCAATTTCAGGTGCTTCGCAAACTTTAGCCTCATCAATCGTTAATTTATTTTTAGCCTCCTGGTCGGGATTATTTGCAACAAGATAGTGCGTTAAATCCGACGTGCGGCAAGGTGCAGTGCCAATTGGGTGGCTTGCGTGACTGACCCCTGCGTTTCGTGACACCAACGCGCAGCCAAAGTCAATGCTGGTGCACGTAGTCTGGCTGCAATCAACGTTGCCACGTCTTCTGCTGCCGATTGATGTAAGCTTTGCCCAAGCTCACGTAACGTCGCAGCCAACCGCATCCCCGTTTCAAAATATTGGGTCCTCGCAGTCGGCGCTTCTAACGCCACGTGCTGGTTAGCACGTTGACCGGCGTCAATCCACGCGTCCGGGTCAGTGGGACTTGGCAACCACAACATCAATGCGGTAAACCACGTCACCACTTGAAGTTGTTCATTGGTCACACCGATGATCGACCACGGATTTAAATCTAACTGGCGTAACTCTAAATACTGAATGCCCGTTTGGCGCAAGGTCGATAAGTCACGACCACCACGCAACCGCACTTGTCCATAATACTCTTTGACCGCGCTTAACTGCCCACGGGCGACTGCCGTCTGCAAACTATCACAATACTGTGTCAGTGACGCATAGGAAACATGCAGGCCAGGCCGATTCACGTAGCCCTCAGGACCATTGCGCAGACTACGTACTAACCCATGACTCTCGTGAAATCCCGAATTCGGCCAAACGTGCGGCGTACAGCCATATAAATAAGTTAATAGCCACCGATAATGTAAATAATTTTGCGCGATATGCAAGTAGCAGTGATTCCGAAAGTCGACCGGGTCGGTTATTTCTGTCTGCGTCTGAAATAATGCGGTCAGCAGGTCCGGATTTAAGCTGATATTGCAATGCAGACCAGATAGCATTTGCCGACGCCGACCGTACCGTTGCGCGAGGCCCTCACGATACGCGACCGCCGCCCTGTCCAGCTTTGCAATTGGAATTAGCCTTTCGTCCGTTGGCAAGGCCGGTGGGACACTCAAGGGCCAAATCAGTTCAGGTGCGATTCCCTGGCGAACCTGGCGCGTTAATTCAGTCAACGCCCTACCAGCAGCTTCAGCATTGGAACAAACTGGGGTCACTAACTCGACCTGAGTTTCAGCGAAGTCCCGCTGCAGCCCAGGTAATTTTCCAATCAAAGCGGGCGCCAAATCCGTTTGCGCCAATTGACCAGTTTCAACGATCCGCTGGCCTTCACGCTCGAGGCCGACTTGGAGCATATTCGAATTAATTGCTACTGAATTTAATTTCAATAACTGTTGCCAATCCATGCCCACCGCCCCATTTCTAACGCTATCCTAGCATACCTAGTCCATCGGTTCATAAATGATGACCATTATTTTAGGTCAGCTAACACATTAATTCAACAATATTGATATATTACTGACATTTTGTGCTTGTTATTCTCTAGCATTATAGATGATTAAATCATGCCGGTTGGGATTGCTGTTCGTCAGCCGATGCGCATCCGATTCCGACTTCCGGGGCTGGCTGACAACGCTGGAACAGGGCGGACATCGATTTGAACTCACGCAGAACCCCACTGCGCGATTTCAAATACGAGTCTTCTTCTAGCCCGGGAACCCCACCCGGACAAGAAGAACTTCGCCCTTGAGCATTGTCAGCCAGCCCCTACAGTCGGTAACCCGCTCGAATGGCGGATAAACGACCACCTAACTTGGTGCAATTGACCACTGAATACTAGGAGACTGGTCCTTCAGGCAAAGCTTAATCGGTGTCGATGATGACTGATGGCATTTAATTACTAAGAAGATTGCCTGAATATGATTCACTCATTTTAATACTATTAATTTTGATGATGACTAATCTTAAATTTAACCGATAAATTACCTTTGTTATTGAAGATTTTGCAATCTCAAACGACTTGAGAAAATCCTGACAAGTTCAGTGAGGATGTTTGTCAGATACCTTATCGCATGGGCAAAAGAGTTTATCTATTGTTAGAACCGGTCTGACAGTTGAATATCAAATTGGCCCTATAGCGTAGAAGCAAAGACTAATCTAACCAAAAGTTGGGTCCGCACATGTCTGCCTTTCGAATGCCTGAAAGCCGGTGTAGGAAGCATCCGCTACAGCAAGTTTACGGTAACTCGCACTGTTTCCAGCGGGTCGCAGCTGGCGGCTCTTGAACTTGAAAAATGGCATGATTAAATCATGCTTCATGACGAATTAACTAGCACAATACGGATGACTTATTTTATCTAAGCAACAAAAAAACGAGCACCCAATTTAGCTAGGCACTCGTTTTTAAATAAAAATTAAAGTAGTTCCGCAAAAACGTCTTCTTGAGCATTAAGGTAGTTTTCACCGGGTTTGATCTCGGTCATCTTAATTCCCGCTAAAGCACGTTCCATTAAACCATCAACGTCGATACGTTCTTCGTAAGCACGTGAACGATCCAACTTCGGATGGGTCTTCGGTGCTGGTGGCGCGAAGATCGTACAGCAATCTTCAAAAGGCATGATTGATAGATCATAGGTGTCAATGTCTTCAGCAATCTTGATGATTTCCGTCTTATCCATTGAAATCACTGGCCGTAAAACGGGTAAAGTCGTCACATCATTGATAGCAATCATGCTATCCATGGTTTGTGAGGCGACTTGCCCAAGTGATTCACCGTTGAAAATCGCCTTGCCATGCCGTTGACGCGTCACTGCGTCCATCAACCGCATCATCAAGCGCCGTTGCACGGTCATCAAGTAGCCTTCTGGAACCTTTTCCTTGATTTCCTCTTGAATCTCAGTGAATGGAATCTGAATAAACTTGACGCGACCAGAGTAACTGGCGAGCGTCGAGGCTAATTGTTTGGCCTTGGCGAGCGCTTGTTCACTCGTGTATGGCGGACTAAAGAAGTGCACCATCTCCATGTCAACGCCGCGTTTCATCCCGAGATAACCGGCAACTGGTGAGTCGATACCACCAGATAACATCAACATCCCCTTACCAGCAGTCCCTACTGGCAGGCCACCAGCACCTTGAATCGTTTCGGATGACAAGAAAATCCCATTCAACCGAACTTCGACACGCAGGACGATGTCTGGATTCTTCATCTTAACTTGAATCCCGTCGACGTGGTCAAGAATTTGACCACCCAACATATCGTTGATCTGGTTCGTGTCATATTCGAAGTGGTGGTCAGAACGACGGGTGTTGATTTTAAACGTCATTCCCGGTTGATACTGGGCTTTGATCATTTCGATCGCCGTCGCGTAGACCGCATCCATATCCGTATCCACTCGAATACTTGGTGAAAAGTTTTGAATCCCGAACACTAACTTCAAACGATCCATGACAGGTGCAGCATCTTCATCATTTAACATGATGTGCATCCGGTCACGGTTCGCATGAACTTTTAGAGTTGGAAAATCGTGCAACGCGTTGCGGACGTTACGGCCCAAGCTATCGATAAAGTTCCGCCGGTTCTTACCCTTGGTCGACAACTCGCCGTAACGTACCATAATTTCAGTGTACTGCATGAACAAGTTCCTTTCCGTTATGCATCTGCATTGATTTTAGAGAATTTTTGATAAAGCTGATCAAAAACTTTGATAAATTGGTCGGCTTCTGCCAACGTATTATTTTCATCAAGACTGACCCGGACGGCACTCGTGGCAATATTTTCTTGCACGTGCATCGCCATCAACGTACTTGACGCCATGTGTTTCTTAGACGAACAAGCACTAGTCGTCGAAATATAGATGCCCTGATCTTCAAACGCGTGGACGATGGTTTCGCCCCGCACCCCATTGATCGTGAAGCACAGGATATGTGGTGCAAATCCATCAGTCGGTTGGCTAAAAATCGTGACTTTCGGGAACGTCTTGATGTGGTCGTAGATTCGCTGTTTGATGGCACGTTCGCGAGTGACCTTTTCGTCCTCACCCGTCAATAATAGACGTAGGGCCTTCGCCATTCCAGCGATTGCGGGCAAGTTTTCAGTCCCCGAACGCCAGTTACTTTCTTGACCGCCACCATTCATGAGCGGTGCTAATTTGCGCCCATTCCGCGCATAAATAAAGCCCACGCCCCGGGTCGCATGAAACTTATGGCCTGAGAACGTCACAAAATCGACCCGGTCATTCATGATCATGTTCTGAATGCCCTTGCCGATGCCTTGAACCGCATCAATGTGGAAGTGAATCTTTGGATATTGTTTTAACAAATCAGCCACTTCAAGTAGTGGTTGAATCGTACCAATCTCATTGTTGACGGCCATCGTGGAAACCAGAATGGTGTCCGGTCGAATCGCCGCTTTCAAATCAGCCACGTTAATACGGCCTTCTTGGTCCACGGGTAAGTACGTCACTTCATACCCCAGTTCTTTCAACTGTTCCATCGAATTGTGGATAGCCGGATGTTCGACCGCCGTGGTAATCAGGTGTTTCCCAAAGGCACGTTTCTCAATCGCCGTCCCCTTGAGCACCCAATTATCACCTTCCGTCCCACCTGACGTGAAGAAGATTTCGTGCGCCTGAACGCCGAGTAAATCGGCAATCTGTTGGCGCGATTGTTCCAATAAATGAAAGGCTGTTTCACCAAAGTTATGCAAACTAGAAGGATTCCCCCAGATTTTCTGAGAGACCTTCGTATAAGTATCTAGTACGGCGGGAGCAGCTTGCGTCGTCGCACTATTGTCAAAATAAATCATTACTACGCCTTCTCTTTCCAAGAAAGTGTGCCTTGCACTTACTTTCGATAAGAATTCTTTGCAATTATACCAAAAATTAGGACTGAAACAAGATTTTTTGTTTCAAAAACGCGATTAATCGACGCTAGCAGCAGTATCGCTGAAGCTCACAAGCAATCATCCTGCAATTGTCGGGCATTTTTTGACGCCAATCAAAAACCAGCTGGCCGTGGTTGCGTTCATCACAATCACCACCAACTGGTTGGCATTTATCTTCTTGATTGGCGCTAACTAAGCATCAGCATCTGAACTAGCCGCCTGCTTATTAGCATAGTAGCTGTCCTCAATCCGTTTGTAAGAGCCAGGATCGACCTTATCGACCGCCGTCGCAATAACTTCCAAGCTCCGTGCGTAGTCATGGGCTTCGTTGAACAACCGTTGTGCTTCAACACTCGCTTCTTGAACATCTTCATGACTGTTTTTATAACGATTAGCATATTGCAAGAGTTGTTCGGCAATCAATGCAGCATCCGTCAAATCATCGGTCTTCTCTTTTAAGGTAGCCATATCGGCCTGAATCACGATGAGTTGCTTCGTAATATCATCCATGTTAATCACAAGTTTATTGATATCATGGTCTAAGCGCTCGATTTCCTTAGAAACGACCCTGAAGTAATCCAGATAATCCTTAGGTAAACCTGGCAGATTCAGATTTTCCACTTGGCGTTTGACCGCATGGATTTCAAAATCAAACCGTTGCAAGGTCTCATGAGCCTTAGATTCCTCAGCAGTCAAGTTGGCAACACCCTGGTTGATTGCCACTTGTTCCTCTTCAATGCCGGTGAGTTGTTTGTCCTGCTCCTCAAAGTGAGCTGCAATCTCACTGAAAACCGCTTGCTTACTGGTAATCGCAGTCGTATCGGCTTGATAAACCGCCTGAATATTCTTCAATTGCTCGTTCAATTCACGCGTCCGTTCAACTTCATTGTTATTGAGTGTATAACTTTGTGCTAACCGGTCCAATTCGACTTGTAAGCGGTGGTTTTGATTCATCGCGTGCGTCAAGAACTTGCTGATCTCTTCTTGGCGTTGGTCAACGATGGCTTTGGCGTCGATTTCTGCCTGCATCACATCGTACAAATGATCGATACGCTTCTCAATCGCATGATTGCCATTTTCCGCATCGGTGACTTTCAAGTCGCCCAGCAACGCGGTGTTATCATCGATGGCTTGTTTGAGGCCCTGAATCTCAGGTTCGATTGAATCCACTTCGAAGTGAAAATGTTGGGCGGTCAATTGTTGATAACCACTCGCTAGTTCAGCTAATTGATCAGGAAAGCCACTCACTAAGTCTTTATAAATCGGTGGAATCCGGTCAATATCCATTTCAAGGGCGCCGGTATCATGATGTAACTGGTCTAGGACCTTTTCAGCCGCATCGTGATCGCCAGCCTTCGCTAATTCAGAAAAATGATCGAAGTCACTTTCCAAGTTGGCGAGCTGATCTTCAAGTTTGTCGATACTCGGGCCAAACGAGAAGTTTTGCGACAACAACGTCTTCCGCAAGTTTTGATATTTTTTCTCTAAACTCGCAACCGCTTGACGGTGGGCCGCATCGGCGTCATCTAAGGCTTGTAGCCCGTCACGAATTTCGGCCTGCCGCTGTTCGATTTGATCCAACAGTGCCGCGACTTTTTTTAGATTTTGTTGGGCGTCTAAGAACTTGATGCCGCGCGCCTCGGTGGTAATTGTCGCCAATTTATCGCTTACTGCGGGCAACTGGTCGTTTTCCACTTCTTGACCAGCACTCTGCAACGCTTCCAACTTTTCTAACGAGCCGCCCGTTAGTCCGAGTTGTTCAATTTTTTCGAAATCCGTGGTCTGTGATTGTTTCACTAACGCTTGTTGGCGCTCCGTCAGTTGGCGGACTTGCTTATCAATATAATATTGAAAGCCCTTGACCGCCGCGTAGATGACAATCGCAACCACCACAATGCCGATTGCTACTTGCATACGAATACCCCTTACATTAATTATTCCGTTTTAATTGCGTTGCGCCTCACCCTGCTGAGAACCGCAGCCTTGCTTTTTTCTGAAAATCCAATTAAAATCTATCTTAAATTATAACATAGACGTAACTAACGGACAGTAACAATTTGTTAACATTCAAGGAGGATTTTCCCATGGCTACCACCGAAACATCACTTATGAACCAACAGCTCGACGCGTTACTTTTTCAAGAAACGAACTTGGTCGCGAACCTAGCCAACGCTAGCGCCCTCCTCAACAGTACGTATGACGACTTGAACTGGGCCGGCTTCTACTTATTTAACGATGAGACTGGCGAGCTTGACCTCGGTCCCTTCCAAGGCAAAGTTGCCTGCATGCACATCAAAGTCGGTGCAGGGGTCGTTGGTACGGCCTTTGAAACGCAAACTAACCAACGGATCGCGGACGTTCATCAATTTCCAGGCCACATTGCCTGCGATAGTGCCAGCAATTCTGAAATCGTCGTTCCAATCACCAAAGACGGTCACCAAATTGGCGTCCTCGACGTTGATTCCCCATCCTTAGACCGTTTTAGTGCCGAAGATGAGGCTGAATTAACCGAATTCGTCGCAATTTTAACGACGCACATTGACTAACCATTACCAAACGTGTTATGCTACTCTTTGTGTAAAATAATGCAGCAGTAAGTGGGTAAGCTCGTCAACAGATTGGTGCCAATATTTTGGTCAGTTAGTAACCTGCGGCTGCAATGGTGAACCCTGCAGTCCAATCTGAACGAATATCGAACTTACATCGGATTATTTTACTCCAACTAAAATTATTGGAGGAAACATTTTATGTCTCGTTATACAGGTCCAAGTTGGAAGATTTCCCGTCGTTTGGGAATGTCCCTTTCAGGTACTGGTAAAGAATTAGCTCGCCGCCCTTACGCACCTGGTGATCATGGCCAAGGTCGTCGTGGTAAGCTTTCAGAATACGGTACTCAATTACGTGAAAAGCAAAAGTTACGGATGATGTACGGTTTAACTGAACGTCAATTCGCTAACTTATTCATCAAAGCTGGTAAGATTCGCGAAGGTAAGCATGGTGTTAACTTCATGATCTTACTCGAACGTCGTTTGGATAACATGGTTTACCGTTTAGGTTTGGCAACGACTCGTCGTCAAGCACGTCAATTAGTAAACCATGGTCACATCACTGTTGATGGCAAGCGCGTTGACATCCCTTCATACGAAGTTAGTGTTGGCCAAGTTGTCTCAGTTCGTGAAAAGTCCAAGAAGTTGGCTGTTATCACTGGCGCCGTTGAAGCCGTGGTTGCACGTCCTAACTTCGTTCAATTCGATGCTGATAAGCTTGAAGGCTCATTAACTCGTTTACCAGAACGTGAAGAACTTGAAGCAGATATCGACGAATCATTAATCGTTGAATACTACAACAAGCTTTAATTTCCGGTTATTAAAAACCGTCGCGGTTGCGGCGGTTTTTTTGTGTTCTTTTAACGATTTAGCTGTTCAAGAATCGGGCGCTTCTAGGCATACTACTGAACCCCAATGACGCCGCCCTCGCCTGCATTAAAGCTTCGAATTCTTGCACCCACTTCAGCCATCATCCTCCTAGCAACCGGTATCTGATCACCATTATTCATCATTAACATTTGAAGCGAGCGATCCATCACTTCAATATTGGGCACATTCACTACAAATGACCGATGAACACGAATAAAGCTCGGGTTAGCAACCACTATTTCCGATAGCTTTGCGGTCACGGTTCGTTTGGAAAAATTAGTCACCACGTCAATCTTGTGTGGTTCATCAGCCGTCTGAAAGTAGTTGACGTCCAACAGCGGCAGCTGCAAACTGATCGATTTATTTTCAAAGAAAAACCAGCCCCCGTTCTTCTGACTACTACCAATCATCGGCAAACGCAAACTCGCTTTCAGATCAGTCACAATTCGCCGATTCAAGTCGCTGTCGCCTATGCTGTACGTATTTAGTGGGTAAACACGTGACTGGATAATTGCCATCGCATTTACGGGCTGCGTAGTGACTAAACTGATCACTGCGAATTTATCAACCGCTCTAATCAGCCGGCAAACCTTTAAGGCATACGTGTCCCAATGGGCAAAAACCACAAAATAAACCTGATAATTGGGTTTTTGCGTCAAATATCGTGCGACGCGTTTTAATGACGACAAATGGCAGACGCGTTTGACTAACAATAATTCAGGCCCACCATTGAATTTCTGACAAAAACATTCCCCACTTGCGAAGTCTTCAGAACAAATGCAAACATCGAATTTCATTGATTTCCCCCATCAACGCTGTTTTTCATGGCAACACTAGAAGACAAGATACAATGATTAAACCTAACGCTTTACACCACAAAGTCTAGCATATCGCTTGGACGTTCTCTATCAATCGCGTCTCTTGTTTCATACACTAAAACGGACAGTTGATCTAAGCAGCGCTATAGCGACTTAAATTAACTGTCCGTTTCCACTCAATCTGAATGACATCAATAATTTACAGATAAGGATCAAAAATGGTTGGCGTTTCAGCAAGCTGCGAGATTAGATGGCGATTCTTCAATTCTTTTTCACGCAACAGCAGCAACATGTGCCACGTATATTGGTACAATTTCTGATTATTAGTTGGCAGCATCACCGGTACCATATCGTTTTCGCGAAAATTATGATACAAGTCAATCATCACGAATTGAGTCCCCTTGCCGTTCCTCAATTCGTGTATCATCCGTTTCAGGCCGTTTTTATATGAAATCGACTGCTGATTATCAACAGGCTCTTGATAGGCAGTTTCAATCAACTGTTCCAAAGTTTCGGCATCTGCATCCATCCTAATTACCCCCTTGTGCCTTACAAAATTTTCGCTAACTCGAAAGATTTTGTCTTTCAACAAGGTTATAATCCTTTTGGCCACCGGCTACCAGCTATTCTCCCAAACAGGATACTAGGACGCTTAAGTGGCTGAATGCGATTTTTCACCCGTCTCATCGCCCGCTTTTGACTATCTATTGTTCATCACTTGATCATAAATCGGGAGTAACTGCTCAAACGTTGCCAAAATCGTCGCCGTTAGTTCAGCCGGATTATCAAACAACGGGTCTCCTACTTGAACCGACCGCCCCACGACCAGTTCACTATGTTTATACTGATCAAATTTCTGAATTGCTGCCGTAATATTAGCGGGAGTGGCGGGCATTGTCTTGGCTTCACCGTGATTATTACTGATGACATAACCAGCGGGCAACGCCATGAGCTTGGGCGTTAAATCTTTAATCGCCATTTTAGCCTGAACACTAGGCTTACATTCGTCCAAAATATCAAAATAGATAAAGAGCCGGTCGGGCCACAAACCGAGTTCAAAATGCGGCCAGGCCTTATAACTCCGCTTATTTTGACTAAAAGCCACCCACGTATCTACCGGCGGATTCTTGTGGCGCCGCAGATGTTTGGCAACATGGGCATAAAATAGCGCACCGTTTGGCTGTTGTAAGTGATCAATAATCAGCGGTGCCAGTTGCTCAAACTTCGGGTCAATCACCGTTTTGATCAGCTGCATCCGTCCAGCCAGTGTCGGGTCGTTAAAGATTTCAAAATCTTGATTCGTAAACACGAGACTCATCTCCATCAGTCGTTTACACTAACCATACCGCACCACCAATCCGAACGCCACCCCCTTCTCTTCGCTATTCTGACGGTAACATGCTACAATGATAATTACTATCTAGGAAAGGATGTTAGACAATGGCTGAAACAGACAAACAACCGGTCGATCGAATCGAAACTGCCATCCACGGGACGCCAAAGCTGCATCCCGACGAACAACGAAAGTACCTTGGGACATTTCGTGAACGCGTCGAAGTCGCAGTGACCGTGGCGCAAATTAAGCAGGCAGACTACGTCGATGCACTGACCCAGGCTTTTGCGGCCCATCCCGATAACCAACTATTCATCAATGGCAATCTGGAACAGGACTTGATTGGGCCATACATCAAGGCTGCGAGTCACGCCAATATCAAATTCACCATCAAAACGGATGATATTTATCGTACCGCTGATGACAATTACGCCCTGGTGTTCACCGCGGCAACGGCCATCAACCAAGACGATATTGATATTGCTCACCGCTATCCAGCACAAAGCACGTCGACTGACGAAGATGATAACAAGCCAGCTGGGTTGTTAGATAAATTCAAAAAATTATTATAAGCATTCAGATAACAAAAGCCCGGACGACTTTAAACTTGAAGTCGTCCGGGCTTTTTTCATGCGCTAGCTATGCGCTAACGTACTATACAAACTCATTGCGAATAACGCCAAGATAACGACGACCATGACGATGATCGCAATCACCTGCGTGGTCATGACGCTTAATAATAACAATATCCCGCCACCAACTAAGGTGTAACCTAACCAATACCGCACGCGCCGCCAAACCATCGGATGAATCGGCCGGGTGCCACGCCGCACCTGTGCGTACTGATTGGCACTAATCGTCGGCAAGTAGTTGCCAATTGCCATGAAGATGAACGCCACCAAGCTGATGGCAATCCGCCAAATATCCATCCGATGGCCCAAATTGTAGCTAATCGTGGTGGCATAAATCACGCCAGACAGTACGGGCACGATCCAAATCATCATCCGCTCAAATCGTGGCGCTGGCCCTTTGTGGGTCGCATTCAGACGTGTAGCTCCCACGCAGATCAGTTGAAAAACCACCATTAACAATGGCAAGCCAAAAACGACCACCACTTTACTTGCCATGCCATTCGGCTGATTATCCAAGTTGAAATGAATTGCCATTCGGACTGGTAACGCTTGATAGTTGGCCACGCCATACAAAATCGGTAATAAAATCACAATATAACTCAACCATAATTGCACGCTACGCTTCATCATTATTGTCATCCCCCTGCTTGCCGCTGAACCGATACAGCCACGTCAACATCTCTTCGAACACACTCGCATTTAACTCATAATACAAATAATTTTTTTCTTTAGTGACGGTAACCAAACCCGCGGACCTCAATAATTTCAGGTGATACGAAACCGTCGCTTGGCTCAAATTAAAGTGTGCGGCAATTTCGCCCGCCGACTGTCGATTCTGTCGCAACTCCTCCAGAATTTGCCGTCTCACCGGGTCAGCAATCGCCTTGAACGTTGTATTCAATGCCATCTGAACCCCACCTTCTCACTACCTATTTAGATATATCTCTAAATAGATTATAACAACGAGTTGTTTGAAACACAAGGGAGTATTTAGAAAAATTTCGAAACAGATTTCCTAGATGCTTTGATGCTTGGCTTCAACGTTTAGGTCAACCATTTCGACGCAAAAAATCGGTTTTTAAGTTGGGGCTTAAAAGCCGATTTTCTGTCGTAAGTTTCAGGATGATGCCTGCTATTTTAGTGTGCACTGAGACTAGCATACGCTGCCGATTACGAGGCGCAATATATTTGCCTTGCACTGTCACAACCAGAGACTAGTCTGCCGGCCCCTACTCCGCAAACAACGTCTCCACCAACGTATCCGCCACCGGCCGCGCCGTCCCAAATGTTGGGAATAAGTGTGGATACAAGTATGGTGCGGCATGAATTCCCAGATAGACCGCCATTTCGGGATGCTCAGGCACTAATTCGGCGTATAGGTTGGGGATCATAACATCCACACCGGCCACGGATAACTGTAAGTCCGCCACCAACTTTTCAACCGCTTCAATATACGATTGATGCATGTCATCAGTCGCATCGAGGACGTCTGCCCCATTCCCAAAGGTCGCATCTTCACGCAATAAAATCTGTGTTCCACGACTGACGACCGAGTCTAAATCAAGATGGTAGGAAGCCAACCGATAACGTTCGATTGTCCCTAGTTGAAGTTCTGATTGTGGGTACTGGAAGGCAGGTCCACGCAATGCTCGGCCATTTTTGCGCGCAAGTAAGGCCTCAACGGTGGAACGACCATCCCCAACGATGTTAGCAGGGAGCCGCTCAACAATCGCCTGAACGTGCCCACCAATGACTAAGAAGCGATAGCTTGAAGCAACCACGACTTCTTCCGCCATTACCGCACGCGTTTGCTCAAATAATTGCCGGACGACTTGTTCGAACAACTGCCGTTCTGGCATGATCCGGAAAACGACCACTTTATGCGTCGCATCCGCAGCTTTTAACACGATACCGCCCGCTTGGACGTACCGGTCATAGTCGTCGATTAACTGGTTGGCCGAATGGTAAGTCTGTGAAGCAGGCACCTGCACCCCGTGTTCAGCTAAGACTTGTTTGGCGGCAGCTTTATGTTGCAAAACCGTCGTCAAGGCTTGTGGATTCAAATCAGTGCCGCTGCCATTGACCACCAGCCATGATTGACCGAGCTTCGTTAATCGTAAAATATTTGTGGACTCGTCGATCACATCGGCCTGAATACCACGTGTCAGCGCCGCCTGCACCACTTGTTGGCTGGAAATATCCAGTCCAGTAAAGCCATCGAGTTCAAATGGCCGTTCGGTTGCTACTTCCTGATAGTTAGTTGCCTGTTGCAACGCCCAAGTTAACGGTTCTGATTCATTGGCAATCCGCGCACTCGGGGTCTTTTTCGGATCGGTGACCCGTTGCTTTAACTGTTTCAACAACACGGCGTCATCATTCGGCAATCCATAAGCTTTCACGAAATCGGCCAGTGCATCTAAAACTTGCGCTGCCGGAATGGCCTGAGCACTGGCGGTCGTTGGATTTTCAGCTAAAACCTGCTGGGTTAATTGGTCCGCCTGGGCATTGACTTGTGGCACCAGTTTGGTTGGCAAACCAGGCATCATCACGAAATAACTGGCCAATAGACGCATCAACGCGATGGCATTGGCGTCGACCCCGTTGGCCTTGGTTGGATCCAGGTCAAGGCCGCGGTACTCAACATAGTAGACCCCTTGGCGTGCCATCGTAGCTAACTGGCCATTACTGTGAAACCGAACTGGACCATCGAAATCGTTCACAGATAACAACTGCTCTTGACGCACCGCAGCCGTTAATTTCGCAACGTAGCGGTCAATCGTCGTGTAGTCCCCAGTGACCGGTTGGTAGCGCCCATCTGGATGCTGAACGCTACTGCGCCGTGGCCGCGTCTTGGTATCGGTCACAGCTAATCGCGGTGATGCTCCAAATAGATACTGAATCAGCCAGTTCATCCGCACAAAGCCCTGTGCGACTTTCAAATAAATCACGTTGCGAAAATTGACGTAACTATGATATTGCTGATGAAAAACTTCGGTATACAGCCGCGTAAATAGTTGCTCATTGAGGCTCAAATTCACGTGCGTCCCAGTCGTCAGTAGTTTCTGGAGGTCCGTCTGCTGAGCCAAGTCACGGCGGTGCTGGTAACTCGTTTGGTCAACATCCGCCAGTTGAATCGTCGATAAGTCTTCCGGCAAGACTGGTGTACTTGACAGCGGCCAGAGCTGTTCATCAGCTGCTAACGTCCGACGAGCGGCCATGTTTAGCCCGTTCAAGTCGGCCATCAACGTTGGAATCGTGTGCCGAACGGGTGTGGCTATTTTTAACGTACTAGCCGCAAAGCCCGGTCGCAATTGCCGATTTTGCTGAGGACTGCCAAACCTCTGCGGATGTGGTGTGGTCGCGAGGTGGCCCTGGCGATCAACACGCTGCATTGTGACTTCCAGCCCGAGGTTCGTCTGATGAACGAGCGGGACCAAATGATACTGAACAATTGCTTTACCAACTGCATCTAATTCCATAATGATCAATCCTTATTTTTTATTTAGTCTTCTAAACCTATGCGCATTGTGCGAGTTAATCTTCGTAATTGATGATTAAAACGTGCCAGTAGCTGGTTTACCGTTAGTCAGTCGAGTCTATTTCCTAATCCAACTTTCAGGGCTGCCGACAACGCTAAAACGAGGCGGCATCGATTGAAACTCACGTAGCACCCCACTGCTCCCAGCGGGTCCAAACTGGCGGGTTTGGTGCTTAAGAACTGGCGCGTTTAATCATCTTTATTGTCATATCATAATCAACACAACACGTAAACCTATTATTCGGTGTCGGTCACTGTAAATGCTATAATAGTTGGGACTAGTTTTGCAAGGAGGAATTACACGATGCAACAACCATTAGCTTATCGCATGCGTCCGAAAACACTTGAAGACGTTGTCGGTCAGCAACAATTGGTCGGTCCGGGCAAAATCATTGCGCGGATGGTCAAAGCCAAACGGTTATCATCCATGATTTTGTACGGGCCACCGGGTACCGGCAAGACGAGTATCGCCAGCGCGATTGCGGGCTCGACTAAGTACGCCTTCCGAATGCTCAACGCGGCGACCGATAGTAAAAAGCAACTCCAAATCGTCGCCGAAGAGGCTAAAATGAGCGGGACTGTAATCTTACTGCTTGATGAAATCCACCGACTCGATAAAACCAAACAAGACTTTTTATTGCCCCACTTAGAAAGTGGCCGCATCATTTTGATCGGTGCCACGACTGAAAATCCCTACATCAGTATCAATCCGGCGATTCGCAGTCGGACGCAAATTTTTCAAGTTTTCCCACTGACCGCTGACGATATCCAGCACGCAATTGAACGGGCGCTTGCTGACAAAACTAACGGTCTCGGTAATTATCAAGTGGATCTGGATCCCGCTGCCATGCATCATCTCTGCACGGCCACCAATGGTGATTTACGGAGTGCGCTTAACGGACTGGAACTCGCGGTACTTTCTTCGACCCCAGCTGAGGATGGGACGATCACCATTTCGCAAGCCACAATTGAAGAATGTTTACAGAAAAAGGCCCTTTCAGCTGACAAAGATGGCGACGCCCACTACGATGTCATCTCCGCTTTTCAAAAATCGATTCGTGGGTCAGACGTCAATGCAGCCTTACATTATCTCGCCCGGTTGGTGGAAGCCGGTGACCTAAAGAGTATCATGCGCCGCCTGATGGTCATCGCATATGAGGACATTGGTCTAGCAAATCCAGCCGCATGTGCCCATACCGTCTCGGCTGTTCAAGCCGCTGACCAACTGGGCTTTCCGGAAGCACGCATTCCACTAGCCGACGCGGTCATCGAGCTGGCTTTATCGCCGAAGTCCAATTCTGGAATCAGTGCAATTGATGCCGCTTTGACGACGGTTCGCAACGGACACTTCGGTGATATTCCAGACGACATCAAGGACGCCCATTATCAAGGGGCGGCTAAACTCGGTCACGGTGTCGGCTATGATTTTCCCCACGACCACCCCGGAGACTGGGTCGCGCAACAGTACTTACCAGACGCGATCAAGTCTGACCAGTACTACGAACCGAAAACGAATGGTCGCTACGAAACTGCCCTCGCCCAGCAATACGAAAAATTATTAAAAGCCAACGCACGAAACCGCTAACAATCGCGAAGCTGTGCTTATAATTGCAACTTTTATTTTTATATGCTAGACTAAGAGTCGAAATTACTAAGGTGTGCGCATTGCTCTAAACAAAGTGTTGCCGAACAATTAATACTACTTTGGGATGTCCGTTAGCTAATCCCATAACATGCCTTATCCTTTGGTAGTTAGCGGATTAGTCAGAACGTCCCACCTGCCTTGAAGCGGGTCAATACTGAAGGGCGATTAACGGCACCACTAGTTTTTCCGGAAGTTTACTTCCGTCGGTCAGGACTTGTCCTGGCCCTTTTTTTATTCACAATTTTATGCGCCCGCTAAACGGTTGGTTCGCTGACGGTCCAATCTGCGCCCGGCATTTCATCCCCTGCGTTGCAGTTGTCTTCCGTTCTGGAATCCGCTAAAATAAAACCATCATCACTATTGGAGGCACATTTTGATTACTTTACTGCTCGTCCTTTATACCCTAATTGCCGGGTGGCTCAGTTACTACTTACTGACCCATCAGTCACGGCCGTTTCTATTTTTCGACCCAAATAAGGCACCCACCATCAAACACGTCGCCCGTTATGGTGGTAGTTTGATGTTACTCGTTACACTCGGCTGCCTGGTCGCCATTTTTGTCCAAACGACGATGCTGATCGCCATTGTGCTGGCCAGTGGTTCACTAATTATGATGGCCATCGCACTAATTTTGGTCAGTTTTATGCAAATCTCATAGAAAACGCTTTTTATTTTTTACGAAAACCTTTACAATATAGTTATAAAATAATGAGGGGTGAGAATGATGTTACAACAATACCAACACATTTTAGTTCCTGTTGATGGTTCCTATGAAGCGGAATTAGCATTCAAGAAGGCGGTCGCGGTCGCGAAACGGAACGGCCCTAACGCTTCCGTTCACATGGTGCACGTGGTTGACACCCGGGCATTCCAAAACATTTCTAGTTTTGATACGACCATGGTTGAACAAGTTACGGATACCGCACAAAAGACACTGGACAAGTATGTTGCTGAGGCTAAAGCGGACGGCTTAGATAACGTCGATTACTCCATTGAGTATGGCGCACCAAAGACGATTATCGCACGGGACGTTCCTAAGGACATGGGCATTGACTTAATCATGATTGGCGCCACCGGTTTAAATGCCGTTGAACGCTTATTGATTGGTTCCGTCACTGAATATGTCACCCGGATGGCTGTTTGTGACGTGCTCGTGGTTCGGACTGACTTAGAAAATAAGCCTGCACCAAAACCTAAGAAGAAATAAGCTTTATTAATCATGATTGACGCGCTAAAGGCTGAAAAGTCTTGGCGCGTCTTTTTGTGCTTGATCGCCTTAAGTTACACAGGATTTCAAAGTCCTCCTGATTGTCGTCTATAATGTTGACCCATTGTGCTGGTTATTCTTTAGCAGTAAAGATGCTTAAATCATGCTGTTTCGGATTGCTGTTCGTCAGCCGGTGATCTCCTTATTCCGACTTCCAGGGCCGGCTGACAACGCTGGAACAGGGCGGACATCGCCCTTGAGCATTGTCCGCCAGCCCCTCCAGTCGGGAAGCCGCTCGAATGGCGGATGAACGGCCACCTATCTAGGTACAATTGACCACTGAATCTTAAGTGCCTAGTTCTTCAGGCAAATGATCAAGCGGAAACTGTGATGCTTTATGGTATTTATGTACCGGAAGATTTCCTAAATGTTACTCACTAATCCAAATGGCAACTGATCTTGAAATTAGTCGATAAAATTGTCCTCGTTTATAGTTCGAAACTTTGCTATCTCAGGCCGACCAAAGAAAGTTATGGCAAGTCCAGTGAACCCGATGATTCGATGATTTAAAATCCGGGAAGAAAGTTTAGCTATCATTGAGAACAAGTCTCACAATTAAATGTCAAAATGACTGTTAGCCAAGAATCAACGACTAATCCAACAAAAAGTTGAGTCCGCACATGTCCGCCTTTCGAATACCATCCCGGCTGGAAGGTATTCTGGGCAAGGCCCAGTGCTTCTCAGAGTGTGAGGCTCAGACGGTTGGGACTGAGGATTAGCCTAGCTAGAGCGTTAAGCGGTGCTTTTCCGCTTGGCGTTCTGGCGTAGCTAACCGGAAGTCCCAGTCTGACCCGAACACGTTTCATCCATACTGCAGCTAACGTGAAAGACCAGTATTTAAGACGTGGGTTGTCGGCTTAAATCTGTGTCCACCACGTTTCCGGCCATTGCCCAGAATGCCTGGAAGCCGGCTTAGGACGAACGTACAACAGCAAGTTTCCAGTAACTCGCACCGTTTCCAGCGGGTTTCAGCTGGCAGCACTTGAACTTAGAAAACAGCATGATTCATGACAAATTGACTAACACAATGCGTGATGTTGACTGGGAGATAACATCGTGAGAATGTCGCCATTGTGGGGCTACTGACAACGGCAAAAAAAAAGCCAGCTAACGACGCCGGCACTCATAGAAAGAGAGAATCCCTCCTACTAGGCTGGTCTAGCGTTAGCTGGCTCATACCGCGAATTAAGCTTCGTTTGCCACTTGCAATGGTGCAATGTGGTAAGCGGCCATTTCCTTGGTAATCTTTTCAGTTAAAGAAGTGTTGTGCGTAACGAGGCTCAACGCGTAGGCCACGTAATAGTGGTCGTGCGCAGATTGCACGTTATTTAACACGACCTCGTTGGCGGCTTTTTGTGCATATAACCGATCCAACAAGTACAATGACTGGCTTTCTTGGGCCTTCTTGAGGGCTAAGTCGATCAACTCAAGGGCTTCTTCTGGGAAGTTGATCTTTGCATAGAGCTGTGCGGCTGAAGCGTAAATCAAAATCTCATTTTGCAAGTAGTCATCGTCGCCCATTGGCATCGCTTGCGCGTCGATCGTATGCAAGGTCGCCACGGCTTGTTTGACAAAAATCTCAGCCTTATCATAAGCCTGCTTACGTTCATAAGCCAAGCCGGTCCCCAAAGTGGCTAAAATAGCATACATATCATGACTAGACTTCACAAACTGGTTCAATAACAAGCCAAAGTTGAAGATTGCTTCGTCGGCGTTGTCGTTCAAGACAAGCTGTAAGTAGCCTTCGTAGTAGTAATATTGTTTCTTGTCATTATTACTACGCAATTGCTTTGGCCGGATCCGTTGAAAGACATCCTGCGCTTCTTGGAGCTGCGTGTGACGAATCAATGAATCAATTTTTTTGAAAGTCCGATATAACTGGTCATCATTTTCAATAATCACTTCTGACAAACGAATTCCTAATCGATTACAGATTTTCATCATAATCTTCATACTAGGAATCTTGCTTTTTTTCTCAATCAAACTGATCGTTGCCTGGGTACAAATACCCTCTGCCAATTCTTTTTGCGACATGCCCTTACGCTTCCGGAACTGCCGCACCTTTTCGCCTAATATTCTCATGCTTAACCCCTCTTTTTTGATCTGCCTTAAACCAAACTCAGTTGTACCTACCCTTACCCGACCCCACTTCGTAAGTAAGGGTATCGTGACACCTAATCAATCCTCATTAAAACGTTCGAATAATTGAGTCCTAGTCAATTGGACAATACCAATTACGCATATAATTATATTCACATAACGGAATTTAAGCAAGAAATACGCGTAATTCTTATTTAATATTAAGTTTATACCATGTTAACCGCGTTAGGTCATTTATTAATTATCGACTGACCCTGTTTGTTAACCAGCCAAATTAAGGCCTTGTTTATTAAAAGTGATAACTACTGAAAGCGATTCAAAGCCGAGCCAATTAGCCTTACATAAGGTCAAAATCAATTGTCATGACACCCTCAACAACCTGAATCCGTATCCTTAATAATTAAGCGGGCTTCTCATAGTCTTTTCAGCGGATTATAACCACTCCAGGAACCAATTTATCAATTGATAAAAATAATAATGGCTGCTGTCAGTCTGGACACGGCGTAACTGTCCAGGACGGTTGGTAATGATGCCATCCGCCCCCATCGCCGCTAAGCGCTGCATGTCAAACGACCGGTCGACCGTCCAAAAATAGACCGGTTGTTGGTGCCGATGTGCAGCACTGATCTGTTCACGGGTGGCTGTCAACGCTTGTAGCGAATAAAAATTTGCGACCGAATCTGCAAAATCAGTCAGATAAAATGGCGTAATGAATCCCACTGATAACTTGGCATTCCGCTGATGGAGCCGCTCGATCACTCGGTAATCCAACGAATGTACGGCTCCTTGATGACGCACGATCAACTGCGCATAGCGGTCCGCAAACGGCCCCATCAATTGGTCAGCCGGTCCGACTGCTTTGATTTCGACTAATAGTGGCTGGTGTAACTGTTGGGCAATGGCGAAGTATTGTTTAAACGTACTCAACCGCCCCGTTTGGCCATGTTCACGCAGCGGTAAACCACTCAAATCATTGACCGGATAATCACGGACTGTTCCAGCTTGCCCAGCTAAAGCCTTTAGCGTCGGATCGTGCATCACGACCCAGTGTAAATCGGCAGTCGGCTGAATATCCATCTCCACCATATCGGGATGCGTCTGCTTAACGGTCTTTCTGAGCGCCGCTGTCGTGTTCTGTACGCCGTCATGGCCATTGACACCCCGATGGGCAATCACGGCTGGTGTGGTCTCAGGAGGCGTTCCTAGCCACCAACCCGCATAGCCTAGTAAACTCAATCCGCCAATCAGCATTAACAGTCGTCCCTGCCACTTTGGCCGTACGGGGATTTTCGAATCAGGCCAGTGAATCGACCACCAACCCATCAATACGTGCCACCACCAAGCTTGTCCCATGGCGAGCACAATGATAGCAAGCACCCGACTGACCAGTTGGTTACCGACGTTGCCCAGCGGCGCGATGTCACTCAGCCAAACGAAGCCAGTGCCAATCACCACTAGCCCCAGCCAACCAATGATTGCCAACAGCTTGGCAAAACTGGCTTTGAATACCGACCACCAATGTTTTTGTCGCCCGGCGCGCCAAAAATCACGCCAACCGGTCGGCACTGCCATCAACTGAGCAACCCCTGCTAACCATTTCCAACTCGCTAACCAACAGAACAGCCACAACGGGATGACGACTGGCAGCCACTCATAACGGGTATTAAAAAGCCAGTTTTGCCAAACCGCTGGTAACTTCAAACTCGCCTGAACAGTCGGTAAGTAGCTGAACCAGCCGAGCGGTAACCACCACACAGCCAGTACAACTAATTGGCACCATAAGCGGCCAATTTGTCGGACTGTCCAGCGCCGACGACTACTGCGAACAGCGAATAACGGTAGCCAAAGACTCAGTAACAGTAAGCCCCCAAGTGTGACGATGCCGCCCAGCTGAATGCCCAGTAACTTCACCACTAGGGCCAGCCACAACCCAACTAGCCACCAGCTTGCGAATGGTCCGGTTAATTGTCGACGACTCGCCAACCATTGACCTTCGCGATGACTCACTTTGACCCCTCCTCGTAAAAAAAGGTGGTTGCGATGAATGACTTCATCCCAACCACCACGACATTCACCAATTATTCTGCGTCCAAAGCCACAAAATCGTAGTGAATTTCAGATTGACGTTTAAATTCATCAAACCCAAGTTGAATCAACTGATCGATCAAATCAGTATAACTGATTCCTGAGACTTCCCATAATTTCGGATACAAACTAATATTCGTGAAACCAGGTAAGGTGTTGATTTCGCCCAAATAAGGTTCGCCATCTTCAGAAACTAAGAAGTCAACGCGGGCCATACCCTTCAACCCTAAGGCTTTGAAGGCATCTAATGACATTTGTTGAATCCGTTGTGTTAAGTCTGCGGGCAATTCGACAGGTAATTCGAAGGTCACACCACTCGCGTCCACGAACTTATTGTTATAGTCGTAGAACGTATCCGTCTTAGGCACGTCGATGGCCCCAAGCTTAGAAGCTTTCGGATCTTCGTTACCCAGGATTGAGCATTCGACTTCACGCGGATTGTCGATTGATTCTTCGACCAAAATCTTGTAGTCATACTTGAAGGCATCTGCTAAGCCGTCCAGATATTCCTGCTCGTTTTCAGCCTTGTGGATCCCGACCGATGACCCTTGGTTCGCTGGCTTAATGAATAAATGATCGCCAACGTGTGCTTGCAAATAAGCATAGGTCATTTGTTCCCGGTTTTCAGGCGTTACCACGACATACTTGGTGTTCTGAATATGATGGTGTGTCAAAATCTGCTTGGTAATGTCCTTATCGAAACTAGCAGCAGAAGCTAACACGCCACTCCCAACATACGGCTTTTTCAATAGCTTGAAGAGTCCCTGTAAGGTCCCGTCTTCACCTAAATTACCGTGCACAACTGGGTAGAAAATATCAATATCCTTAGCGAGTGCAAGGTTCTTGATGGGCGCTAATGGATCACTCATGTCCAACTTCGGCATTTCTTCGGCCACCACTTGATCCTCTGGTTCACCATCAAATACCCGCCGAGTTGCGGCATCACTTAGCACAATTCCGTCCTTTGTCAGTAAAAACAAATCAACATCGTACTTATTCTTGTCCATGGCATCATAAATGTTATGAGCGGAACGCTTTGAAACATCGTGTTCTGAAGAGTTCCCGCCAAATAACATCCCAACGTGGATCTTTTTTTGTGTCTCCATAATTTTGTTCATCCTATCAAGGTTTATTTCATACTACGGCTTAATTAATTCTACAATATCTGAGCACAATTGGAAACATTTTTGCAACCAAAACATGCTTTTTTAAGCATTGAAGGGCCCAGTCAAAACAACTTTACCTAACATTTGACCTGTTTCGACGATTTCATGGGCTTGCCGCAGATTGGCTGCATTGATGCCAGTCAACGTTTGTTTGGTCGTTGGAACGATGATCCCAGCATCCGCCAGCTGAGCGACGCGCGCCAAGATAATCCCCTGCGTCGCCATGGTCGTCAGCTGATAATTGGCCTTCGTGAACATGAACTCCCAAGCAAAGTTCAAGCTCTTGGGCTTCAGCAAGTCCATCGGTAGCGGCTTCTGATTCGTCACCACCGCCACAATCGTCCCGAGTGGTTGGACCAGTGGGGTCACGATTGGCAAGTACAAATCAGTAGAATGCAGTAGGATCGCATGCTCGACACTGTCTAGACCCGCAGCGGCCAGTTGTGGCGCCAAGTCCTGATGATAATCCAACACGACATCAGCACCAAGTTGCTTGACCCAGGCAGTCGTTTCAGGCTTACCAGTCGTCGTGACCACCGTGAGCCCGGCCCACTTAGCCAATTGAATCGCCATGGAACCAACTCCACCGGCACCATTAATGATTAAAACGCTGTGACCGACATTGGCATCCGCAGCTGCCGTATAAGGTAACTTTTCAAACAAAGCTTCCCAAGCAGTCAAAGTCGTCAACGGTAAGCCTGCCGATTCAGCGGTCGTCCAGGTCTTCGGGGCACAAGCCACGAGTCGTTCATCAACGAGTTGATACTGGGCATTACTACCAGGACGGTCGACCGCACCAGCGTAATAGACGATATCATCGGTCATGATCGTCGTGACGGCCTCCCCGACTGCCAGGACCTTTGCGACAGCGTCAAAGCCTAGTATCCGTGGTGTCGTGACTTCAGGCTGCCCCTGCCGTTGCTTCGTATCAATCGGATTAACTGACGTCGCCAAGACTTCCACGAGAATATCTCGTCCCTGTGGCCGTACGACGTCAATGGTCACGTCCTGTAAACTCCGTGGGTCACTGATCGGTAATCCTTGTAAGACCCCAACTGCTTTTGCTTGCATTCAAAAGACTTCCTTTCAAAACTATCCTAAAAATTCCAATTCATCATCTAAATAATCGACCACCGCGGTTGGCAAATCATCATGGAGCGCTAAGGCTTCTAGCAACCGATTCCGATTAAAGATCTGCGTCCATTCTGCTTCACTATTGGGGTGACGGTGGGCCATTAACCGTTGGTGCCACCGTTTGAGTGCCATCAGCAAGTACTCACAATACAACTCATCCTTATTGGAAATCAGCGTCAAATAAGACGACAAGCGCTCAGGTTCGCCAAAAATCAGGGGCGTCGTCAGTGTTTGGTAACGACTCATCAGGGCCGCCAATAACAGCAATTTATCCGCACGCGCTAATTCTGATTCATCCGCTAACTCGTCTAAAATATTGCCGATATGCGTATAGGCATGGGCCCATCCGGTCGTCCCAACAAAGCCGCGCGTATCCTGCTCAAGCAAAATATAAGCGGTCATCTGGGTAACGATGAGTTCCAAGCGTGCGGGTGTCATGAAAGTTAACCCCGCGTGGTCGGCATATAGTAAAACTGATAATAATAAAACGGCAAATGAGCGCTGATAAACGGCGTCATTCTGTGGTTCATCGATATGGGCAAATAACACGTCATCTTGAATCAACTGGTCGAAAATATCGCCCAGCTGTTGCGTTGTCAGGACTTGCTGTTGCAAGGCCTCGTTTAGTAAATAATAAACACCCTGGTCACGCACACGCGGATTGCGTGAGCCAATATGTGCCATCAACTGTCGAATCTGCTCATCACTGATGGCCGTCAACGTGCCCTTCGTTAATTGTTCGTGAAGGTCCGTAATCAAGGGCAGGACTTCCTCATCACTAGGAAGCGTCACCGTCGTTGTGACCGTCTGCGGCAACTGCGCAACCAGCCCGTCCATCCGAATTGGTAACGACTGATAGAGCTGTCCTGAGCGCAGTTGCTGTCTCAATTTTAAAACTGCATCTTTAACCTGCTTCAATTTCTCTGCTTGCATAAATGACCTCGTAAATATCCAATTTAACTTCTATTTTAGCATGTTGGCGCCCGTCTGCCCAAGAGAACCCACTAGTTTTATAAAGGACCATCAAGATCGACTGATGACTACTCAGGTCGCTCTTGATGGTCCCTAACTAAATCGTTTGATCATGTGTTAATTATGCGTTAACTTCGGCACCTGGCAGCACGTCGACCTGTGACTTGATAAACTTGGCTGAGGCTGCTAATGACGCTTGTTCATCAGCCGTTAGTTCAAGTTGGATCAAGGATTCGATCCCATTTTTGCCAATCACAGCCGGCATACCGACGTAAGTTCCGAATTGTGGGTCAAACGCCGAAACTGGGCAAGCGAGCTGCGCGTCAGCACTAACCGCTTCCGCCAAACGTACGCCACAAGTGGCAATCGCAAAATTGGTGTAGTGCTTTCCGGCCATGACAGCAAAGGCCCCTTGCCGCGCATCTTCTTCCAACTGGTCAAGATTCAAGCCAGGGAATTTCTTGATTGGCTGACCATTCACACTGACCGTGGACCAAGCGACAAATTGGGAATTGCCGTGTTCGCCATAAACATAGCCAGAAACATTTTTACCGTTCGTCCCAGTTGCTTGTCCCACATATTTTTGCATCCGTGCCGTATCGAGGAACGTCCCGGTCCCAAAGACCCGGTTGCGTGGAAACCCAGTCATTCGTTGTAAGTAATCGGTCATCACATCACATGGGTTCATGATATCAATGAGAATCCCCTTGAAGCCAGACGCCACGATTTTAGGCGCAATATCACGGACGATGGCTTGATTCAAATCGTATTCACCAAAGCGCCCCTTTGAACTGTTCATATCGATTGCCCCAATATTACCGGAAGCCACAATCAATACTTCGGCGTCTGCTAAGGCATCGTAGTCATTTAAAATGATTTTAGTTGTTGAGCTTAGCCGAGGAGACGCATCGTCTAAATCGAGCTTTTGGGCCTTCGCCAAGGCCTCATTCTTGTCAATTAAGACCAATTCATCAACAATTCCTTGTTGAACCAACGTATAAGCCACCGTCGCACCGACTTGGCCTAACCCGATCACACCATATTTACGCATGCTGCAAACTCCAATCTGTAGTTTATTTAACTTGGTAAGCGTACCTTGGAACCGCTATAAAGTCAAGCAGGACGCTGTCTCACGGGATTTTAAGGATGTTCTAATTTTGAGGTTTTCATGTATGGGGTAGTGACTTGTTCGTCGGCATTTGCTCGTCCTAGTCCGACTTCCGGGGCCGGCTGACAACGCTGGAACAGGGCGGACATCGATTTGAACTCACGCAGAAACCCACTGCGCAATTTCAAATACGAGTCTTCTTCTAGCCCGGGAAACCCACCCGAACAAGAAGAATTTCGCCCTTGAGCATTGTCCGCCAGCCCCTTCAGTCGGGAAACCGCTCGAATGGCAGATGAACGGCCACCTATCTGGGTGCAATTGACCACTGAATATTAGGAGACTGGACCTTCAGTCAAACTTATAAACGGTATCGTTGATGCTTTAAGGCATTTGAATTCTGCGAAGCGTACTGAATATTCGTCACTCATCTTAATGATACTAAATTTCAATGGCAACTAGTCTTGAACTTAGTCGACAAAATTCCCTTCGTTAGAATTCAGGACTTTGTTATCTTTGGTGATCAGGACAAGTTCCCAGGACCCGATGATTCAAATAAATTGCAAGCCCACCTACTTCCACAGCGGTGGTGTTTTGTAATAAAATCATATCATCGGTTGTATATCATTTATAAAATGGGGGATTAAGATGACAATCAAAAAAGTCGGACTGATTACATTAGTCCTGTTCCTTGCGCTCGGCGTACTATTTGAACTTGCTAGGTTCGTTGTATTGTTTGGCAAGCTTTTTAGCTGATTTAGAGGGGTAAGAATCACTACTGAAGCACAATTAAGGGCCACTGCAAAGTCCGCAAAAAATGGGCCTGATAAACGGGGCCGCACCAAAGCCTGCTCTGCTGCCAAAAGTTTGATAAATACCATGCACAGACTGTTAACACGACTGCGCGCAGATCAAGGCACAGACCCAGCTTCAAAAAAGCATGCCACCCCAATCGTGATGATTGAGGTGGCATGCTTTTTGTTTGCTCAGCAGCTTTTCCAACGGTTCTCAGCTGGCCATTCCTGATTGTCAATTCCAAAAAAAGCTAGCCCCAAAGCACTCAGGCTCTGAAACTAGCTTAATTGGAATCATGATGTTTGGTATTGCAGGGTCATGACTAGTCAGCAGAAACTGGCAAGATGGCACCCTTGTATTTCTTTTCGATCCACTTCTGGGTACTCTTAGAACGTAAGGCCTTCATCAACTTCTTGATGGCCGGCTTGTTCTTGTCACCTTTACGGACAGCCACAATGTTAGCGTATGGCGAGTCGGATTTTTCAAGGGCGATGGCATCCTTCTTAGGATTCAACCCAGCTTGAACAGCGTAGTTAGCGTTGATCACAACCGCGTCACCTTCGTTGTTTTTGTAGAAGGTCGGCATTAACTTAGCTTCGTAAGAGTGCTTGAACTTCAAGTGACGCTTGTTGGTCTTGATATCGTTAAACGTGGCAGAAGTCAAATCAGTGCCCTTCTTCAACGTGATCAAGCCCGCATCCTTGAATAAGGTTAAGACCCGACCATAGTCGGCAACATTACTACTTACTAAGACCGTTGCGCCATCCTTCAAGTCTTTCAAGTTCTTGACTTTCTTGGAGTAAACACCGATTGGTTCCAAATGAACCTTGCCGGCAGAAACTAAAGTACCGTTGTTTTCCTTGTTCCAGTTCTTTAAGAATGGAATGTGCTGGAAGTAGTTGGCATCTAATTCCTTTGAAGCTAACGCTTTGTTAGGCAAAACGTAATCTTGGAAGACTTTGATCTTCAAGTTGACGCCTTCCTTTTTCAATTCTGGTTGCACATGCTTTAAAATCTGTGCGTGTGGTACGGCAGAAGCGCCCACCGTAATCGTCGTGGTCTTCGATTCTGAAGAAGACTTACCACAGCCAACTAATAAAATGGCGGTTGCTGCAACTGCCAATAACCCTAAAATCCGCTTTTTTTGCATGACCCTAATTCCTCCTAAGAACTAACTTTAATTGACCCGCTTATCGATATGACGAACAGCGAAATCCCCAATAAATTGGAAAATAAACACAATAATGACAATAATCACGGTTGCGACCAATGTCACGGCATTGTTGTTGGATTGGAACCCATCTTGATAAGCCAAGTTCCCCAAACCACCAGCACCGATCGCACCAGCCATCGCAGTATACCCAATCAACGAAATCGTTGTTACGGTAATCCCAGAAACTAACGCTGGCATGCTTTCGGGCAACAATACTTTGCGGACGATCTGCCAACGTGTGGCACCCATCGATTCAGCCGCTTCAATCACGCCATGGTCTAATTCATGGAACGCTAATTCGACCATCCGTGCGTAAAACGGTGCCGCTGAAATAATCAGTGAAGGCAGCGCCGCGCGTGGTCCAATGATGGTTCCAACTAACTTGGACGTAATCGGTAATAATAGCACGATCAAGATAATAAATGGAATCGACCGGAACACGTTGACGAACAACGCCACGACCCAATTCAAGATTTTAGCTAAGATATTTTGACTGCCGGCGGTCTCGTAAAGTAACAATCCTAAGGCAATCCCTAAAATTGCCACGACCACCATGGAAACGATCGTCAACCAAATCGTTTCCCAAGTTGAGGACATCATGCTTCCCCAATCCACATTGGAAAATTTGAAGTATGAATCTAATCCTTGACTATTCACGGTTTAAGACCTCCGTTTCGACACGCATGGTTTGTAGGTATGCTAAGGCACCTTTGAGTTGTTCTTCATCACCAGTCAATTGCACGTACAGTGACCCAATCGCGCCCTCTTGCGTCTGATGAATCCCACCTTCAATGATGTTCAAATCCAGTGGATACTTCTTCAACATTTCGGACACAATTGGTAACTGGGCTTGGTCGCCGTGGAACGTCAATTGAACGATCGTCCCCTTAGGATATTTTTCAAGCAACTGATCAACGACCACTGTCGTATCATTCAATGAAGGGGTGACCTCTTCGTTCACGAAACGCTTCGTAACGGCTTGCTTTGGCCGCTTGAAGACTTCGAGCACTGGGCCCTGTTCAACGATCTTACCGGCTTCCATGACGGCCACGTGATCCGCAATCTTACGGATGACGTGCATTTCATGGGTGATCAAGACAATGGTTAAATGCAACTTTTGATTGATCGACAACAATAAGTCGAGGACTTCATCAGTCGTTTGCGGATCCAAGGCACTCGTTGCTTCATCAGAAAGTAAGATTTGCGGGTCATTTGCTAACGCCCGGGCAATCCCGACCCGCTGCTTTTGACCACCAGATAATTCTGACGGATAGGCGGTCTCGCGACCAGCGAGTCCAACCAAATCTGCGAGGTGTTCCGCCTTCTTGCGCGCTTCCGCTTTGGACTTACCCGCAATTTCAAGTGGAAACATGATATTTTCTAACACGGTCCGTGACCACAACAAGTTGAAATGTTGAAAGATCATGCCGATTTTTTGCCGTTGAGCACGTAATTTAGCGCCACTCAGCGTCGTAATATTCACATCGTCAATCACAACTGACCCGCTAGTTGGCGTTTCGAGCCCGTTGAGCATCCGGACTAAGGTACTCTTACCCGCGCCAGAATAACCGACGATGCCATAAATGTGACCGTCCTCAATCTTCAAGTTAACATCTTGGACCGCGTGAACGGCGCCCTGCTTAACATCAAAGGTCTTTGTCACATCTTTAAATTCAATCAAGTCAATTCCTCCTTATGCATCAAAAAAAGCTTCTCATCCCAGACAATTATCACCATAATCATCAATAGGACGAGAAGCTTAGCCTCGTGGTACCACCCATCTTCACAACCAGCTCACACTGGTTGTCTCAAGAGTTACTCTGAACTCCCGCATAGTAATGGATGCGACCCACGTCCAGCTTGCTTTCGTTCACTGAACGCCATTATTTCAAGACCATCTTCCGCTTCACGATTAATCCCCTTGCACCAACGAGGGACTCTCTAGGTAATCGTAGCCACGTACTCATCTTTTCAAAATGAAGTTTTTTAATCATTTGTTAATGTAACGAGTATACCGAGCCTGTTTCTAATTGTCAAGGCCTGACAATTAGTCCACGTCGATTAACCAAGCAACCCCGTCTTCAACACTGTTCAAGGCATCAAAGTTGTCCTTAAGTGCGGGATTGACTGCAACCACCGTCCCGTTGATTGGGGCGTTAAATTCTGAGACGGCCTTCGTTGCTTCAACGCTTAAAAACGCACTGTTTTGACTAATCTTGTCGCCAATTGCGGGTAATTCCGCATACTTAACTTCGCCCAATGCTTCGTGAGCGGCTTTAGTTAAGCCCAAGCGTGTGTGACCATCGACATCTTTTGTCCAAAAATAAGCTGCATCTTCACTCATACATTCCACCATACCTTTGCAATAATTTTACTATTCGAACCGGTCGTTACGACTGAACATATATGACTTGTAGTGGAACCGCATCGACATCATCAAGCCGATCCCCGCCATATTGGCAATCAACGCCGAACCCCCTTGACTGATAAACGGCAACGGAATCCCGGTCATTGGTAACAGTCCAATACTCATCCCAATGTTTTCGAACACGTGGAAGAGAATCATCATGATGACCCCGGTCGAAATGTAAGCATAAAATTCGTTCTTAGTATCAAACGTAACCCGAATCATTTGGTAAATCAATAGAAAATATAACAAAATAACTACGGCACAGCCGATAAAGCCAAAGTTTTCACCAATCACGGAGAAAATCATATCGGATTCACGCACTGGCACGGTCACGTGCGACACGTTAAACCCACGACCAGTAATCTGTCCGGACCCAATGGCCTTCATACTCTGCCAAACTTGGTACGCATTGTTAGACGTATCCGTTGAGGGATTCAACCAAGTATCGATACGTGCAAATTGGTACTGTTTGAACCCAACGGCTTCCAAAATATGCCGACCACTTTGAGAAATGACCAAGTACAACGCCGTCCCGGCAACCGCCGCAACGATTGCAAAGGTCGGTGCAAGTAACCGCCATGAAATCCCAGAAACTAAGATCACACCACCCAAAATGGCGAAGAACACGAGCATCGTCCCAAAGTCATTTTGGAGTTTCAACAGGATGGCAACGGGAATCATGTACGCCACCAATTTACCAATCAGCTGCCAGTCACCCGCCATGGTATGAGTCGGATGCTCCGTATTATGCATCGTCACCACCCGGCCTAACATCAAGATGAAGGCTGGTTTCATGATTTCAGACGGTTGCAGCGTCAACGAGCCGACCGCAAACCAACTTTTGGCCCCGGTACTCGTGTACAACGACCGACTATACAGGACCAGCACGGCCGCTAGTAGGAAAATCCCAAACCAATACGCGATGGGCGCCACGCGCCACAATTGTTCTGAGTCAAATTGCATCACGATCACGGCAATCGCTGTCCCAATCACAAACCACATGACTTGAGAAATCACCTGTTTCGTGACGTTCACTGAACTAGAATCGTGCACTGCGGCGACATAGATCGAGGCCAACCCGATCAGTCCTAGCATCATCACTGAAAATATGATACCCCAGTCAATTCTTGAATCTTCGTCTTGACTGCGGAGTCTAGATTCTTCTGCCACAAATAACGCTCCTAACCTATTTGAATTAGTCCAACGTCCACGTTGAATCTAACCTTATTCACACTATCAATTGGTATTCTAAGATAGCTTTTATTATACAACAACCTGGTGCCGAATTCTCGGGACCAGGTTGAAGGTTTACTAAAAATTAGCCTTTGTGTAAATGGTAAGCTGACAAGATTTCTTGCAAACTCTCATCAAAAGATTTGGTATGTGCAAATGGTTGGTTGTCGCTAACCATTTCGGCATCAAAACGTTCGCCGACTTGGGTGACCTGACCAATCATCTGCTTTCCAATTAAAACTTCGGTAACCGTCTGACCGTTGACCTTGGTCTCATTTAAAGTGACCGAAATCGCCTTATCTTTTCTTGCCACGGTTGTCTTCCTCCTTGTATTGCGGATTACGACGCAGTGAAAAATGGGCTGGTACGGGGTCAAAGCCCCCCTTAACGAAGGGGTGACAACGCAAGACGCGTGCCACCCCCATCAAACTTCCCTTAACTGCGCCAAACCGGTCGATTGCCTCCAACGTGTAATTTGAACAAGTCGGATAATAACGGCAATGGGCCGGACTAAACGCAGAAAAGGCCCGCTGATAGAAGCGGATCCCTTTCATTAATAACCGTCGCATCGCGAATTATTTCTTGTTCTTTGCGGTTTTCTGCATGTGTTCCAGCAAAATCCCGGCACCCTGAGCCACGTTGTTCAACGGATGTTCAGCAACCATGACGGGCACGCGTAAGTTTTCACTAATCAACTGGTCGAGTCCGCTGAGCAGCGCACCCCCACCAGTCAAGGTGATCCCGCGATCGATAATGTCTGCCGCAATTTCAGGCGGCAAAGTTTCCATCACGTGATGCGCGGTGCTGACGATCTGCATCAGCGTTTCGTGAATGGCTTCTTCTACCTGATTTGAGTCAATATCAATTGACCGTGGCATCCCAGTAACCGTATCACGACCACGCACTTGGGTGACCTTGTCATCATCACCATCTTGCTTGAAGACTTGGGCAATCTGAATCTTGACTTGTTCAGCACTGCGTTCACCGATCAGCAGGTGATGCTGATCCTTAACGTAGTTGACAATGTCTTGGTTCATGCGATCGCCAGCCATCCGTAGTGAACTACTTGCGACAATATCACCAAGTGATAAGACCGCGATATCACTCGTTCCACCACCAATATCGATGACCATGTTACCGCGTGGTTGGAAAATATCCATCCCGGCACCGATTGCAGCAACTTTCGGTTCAACTTCTAAGTAGACCTTGTTACCACCGGATTTTTCTGCTGCTTGTAAGATTGCTTTACGTTCAATTTCAGTTGTGTTCGTTGGGGTACAGATCATAATACTTGGACGTGACATGATTCCCCGAACGTTTAATTTTTTGATAAAATAGGACAACATCTCTTCGGTGACGTCAAAATCGGAGATGACCCCGTCTTTTAACGGCCGAATCGCCCGGATGTTGCTAGGCGTCTTCCCAACCATTTGATAGGCTTCGGACCCAACTGCTAATACTTGATTCGTGTTGGTATCAATAGCGACAACGGATGGTTCATTTAGTACGATGCCCTTACCTGATACGTAAATCAAAACATTGGCAGTTCCCAGGTCAATACCAATATCTAAAGCCATGTTTTTGCTCCTCTCAAACATACAATTATACGACTAATCATTATACCATACTCTACAGTTGATGAGAACTAATGGCTGCATGTACCAACGATTCAGTTGTGCGCGCCAAAACGCTCAACAGTCGCTAGTCATCTTGCCGTTTGGACCATTCATCAACGGTCAACGAATAGATGGCTTCATCACGGTACTGCTCATTGACGAGGATGTTCTCAGGCAACGTTGCATCCAAATGGTATTGCCGACGTTCAGCAACGGCGCGGCTCGCTTGATTATTGACATCCGCGCCCAAACTCAACTTGTGTAAGTCTAATTCAGTAAAGGCAATCTCTTCTAATCGTTCCAACGCCTTGGTCATCACGCCCCGCCCCGTATAGGCCGCGCCTAACCAGTAGCCGATTTCACCACGATGATTGACGTCACTGATATTGTGAATGTCCAGCATTCCCGCAACCTCACCGTCCACGATAATAGTCGTAATGAAGACTTGTCCGTGCGCTTGCTTGGTCAACATGCTTTCAATGAATTGGCGTTCATCGGCGATAGTCGCAGTCGCATCGACCCATGGCATCCATGGGGCTAAGTGGTCGCGATTCTGATCAACGAGATCAAATAGTGGCTCAGCGTCAGCCACCTCAGTTGGTTTTAACGAAATGTGTTTGTCGATAATATTAATAAACATAAGTGTCCTCCCGAATGATGGGCGTCAGCCACAGTGGCTCGCCACAAAAAAACCTTCAAACACGAGTTTAGCGCACTTTGAAGGTTTTGTAAGCAATTATTTACATTTATTCTGCTGCCTGGTTGGCAAAGTCTGGATTAAGCGCATAAACGGTGCCATCTGGAATCTCGACCCGTTTGATTTCTGCACCCAACTTAGCTAACTTACCATGGAAGTTGAAGTAGCCCCGATCCAAATACTTGAGGTTAGTCACTTCGGTATAACCCCGACTGACTAAACCGGCGATGACTAAGGCTGCAGCTGCGCGTAGATCAGTAGCCGTCACTTGCGCCCCGTTGAAATCAGTTGGCCCATACATAATGACCGACCGTCCTTCAATCTTGAAATCAGCGTTCATTCGGCGGAGTTCATCTAGGTGCATGAAGCGATTCTCAAAAACCGTTTCCGTCAGTAAACTAGTGCCTTGCGCACACAATTGCAGAATCGTCATCTGTGGTTGCATGTCCGTTGGGAAACCAGGATGTGGCAGTGTCTTGACCGACGTTGGTTTTAACGTCTCCGGACCGATGACCCGGATACCCCCGCGTTCTTCGGTCACCGTGACACCCATTTCGCGCATCTTTGAGATCAACGGCTTGTTATGTTCCGCAATCGCGTCTTCCACCAAGACGTTACCTTGCGTCACTGCGGCAGCGACCATAAACGTGCCGGCTTCGATCCGGTCTTGGACGATGCTATGGTCACAACCGTGCATCGTCTTAACACCTTCGATTCGGATCGTTTCAGTCCCGGCACCCGTGACTTTAGCGCCCATCTGATTCAGATAGTTAGCTAAGTCGACGATTTCTGGTTCGCGCGCCACGTTTTCCATGGTCGTCACGCCGTCAGCGAGCGTTGCGGCCATCATGATATTTTGGGTCGCACCAACACTTGGAAAATCTAAGTAGATTGCCGCACCATGTAATTTAGTTGCGGTGGCTTCAACGTAGCCATCGTGGCGTTCGATTTCTGCACCGAGCGCATTTAAGCCTTTGAGATGTAAATCAATCGGCCGTGAGCCAATCGCACACCCACCCGGCATCGCAACCTTCGCATGACCTAAACGTGCCAATAACGGTCCCATCACAACAATTGATGCGCGCATTTTAGACACGTATTGGAATGGTGCTTCAGATGATAATTGACGGCTGGCGTCAATATCGATCGTTTTATTAATTTCATCAAAATCAATTTTAGTATTCAAAAATTTCAAGACGTTATTCATTGTGAAGACGTCTGACAAAACTGGTACATTTGATAAATGTGTTTGTCCGTCGCTAGCCAATAAACTGGCTGCTAAAATCGGTAACACAGCGTTCTTAGCGCCCTCGATATGAACATTACCTGTCAAACGTTGACCGCCATGAACTACAATTTCCTCCATGGATAAACCCTCCATCACTAAACGATAATCAATAAACAAGCTACGTCAGATTGCAGACCCAATGAAAACAAAACGGTCTCGCACCACGCAGCAGTACATGTCGCCTTGGCTGCTCAGCATCCCAGAGCGACTGGTTCACGTGATGGTGCAATCTCAATATCATTCAACCGCCAGTTGACTTGAAGGCCCCTAGCCAAACGACCCGAGTGTCATTCAAGTTCAAATCGGTTCCTAATCATCATAACATAGAACTACGGTGAAGAAATATTACATTTTACATTTTCGTTACAATTCCAACACAAATATTAAATACTTATGATTACTTAACTAATGTTGGATTTGTTAGCGCTTTCGCTTGACAATCAAGCAATTGAATCATCACACACCCTTGCCTGTGTTGATTTAGCTAGCGATGGCAGTGTAAGCAGCCACACTTTGAGCGTCCCCTATCAGTATCTATTCATAACCCGTCGTTAGCATTTATTCTATCATTTCCCATCCTGACACGGGTCTAATACGCTCACGGGTATCGTGGAAGTTATTTATTGAGTGATAAAAATGACTATGCGCTGGATTCCTGTTCGTCGGCCGATGATCGTCTTACTCCGACCTCCGGGGCTGGCTGACAATTGCTGGAGCGTAGCCGACATCGATTTGAACTCACGCAGAAACCCACTGCGCAATTTCAAATACGAGTCTTATTCTAAGCCGGAAGCACCCCACTTCCGACTAAGAATAATTTGGCTACTGAGCATTGTCAGCCAGCCCCTACAGTCGGGAACCCGCTCGAATGGCAAATAAACGGCCACCTATCTTGGTACAATTGACCATTGCCTTTTAGTGACTAGACCTTTATCCAAACTTTTAGACAATGTCAATAATGATTCATAAACTTGAATGCTTACAAGATGATATGAAGATCATTCACTAATTCCAATGTCATCTAGTCGTGAGATTTTGACAGACCGGATGACAGAATTACCAACTGTTTGGAATTTGAGACTTTACTATCTAAGTCAAGGTAAAAATTTTCTGACAATCTTCAGCAGTCTACTGATTTGTCGCTCTGAAACACAGGTAAGACAGCTTATTAAGCATTATCGGAAACTGTCTTACAGTTGAATATCAAATGACTGTCTATTAAAAACCAACAATCAGTTTAACAAAAGTTGGGTCCGCACATGTCCGCCTTTCGAATACCATCCCCGGCTGGAAGGTATTCTGGGCAAGGCCCAGTGGTGAAATTTCACTTAGCAAGCGTTTTTGGCTTGGTTAGTGAAAGACCAGTATTTAAGACGTGGGTTGTCGACTTAAATCTGTGTCCATCGCGTTCCAGCGTTGTCATAAATGCCTGGAAGCCGGCCTAGGACGACACCACGACTGCAAGTTTACGCTAATTCGCCCTGTTTCCAGCGAATCTCAGCTGGCTGCTTTTGACCTTAAACGGTGTTCAGAACTCGAATTATCGTGGCACAACAAAAAAGCACCCGCAAATAATTGCAGATGCTTTTCAGAATTTTAAGTTGTGGTTAATGCCGGGCAACGTTCAAACGGTTCATAGCCCGACGCAAGGCAACTTGCGCCCGTGCCAACTCAGCATCATCATGCTTTTGTTGGGCAGCTTTGATTGCCGTTTCAGCGCGTTTCCGTGCATTCTCAGCCCGAGCAACGTCAATGTCATTCTGACGTTCAGCACTATCGGCGACAATGGTAGCCGTATTGTTACTGAACTCAACGAAACCACCGTTAACGGCGATTTCATCGTCTTCCTGATCACTTTCGAGTTGCTTGATCCGAACCTCATCGATTGCCAGCGAAGCAATCACTGGAATATGGTTCGGCAAAATCCCGAGTTCGCCGTCAATCGTCCGTACGACCAACATTGGCGTCTTGTTTTCATAGACCTGACCGTCTGGAGTTACGATGCTAACGGTTAATGATTTTGCATTGTCAGCCATGTAAACCCCTCCTAATCAGTTACCATCGATTTCGCTTTTTCGACCACGTCTTCGATCTTACCAACTTGACGGAATGCGTCTTCTGGTAGGTCATCATATTTACCTTCAAGGATTTCTTTGAAGCCCTTGACCGTATCATTGATTGGCACGTATGAACCAGGTTGACCCGTAAAGTTTTCGGCAACGAAGAAGTTTTGTGATAAGAAGAATTGAATCCGCCGTGCACGTGCAACGGTCGTCTTTTCTTCGTCAGATAATTCATCCATCCCTAAGATCGAGATGATATCTTGCAATTCACGGTAACGTTGCAAGACCCGTTGAACTTCAGTGGCAACTTGATAATGTTCTTCACCCACGATTGATGGGTCAAGCGCAATTGATGAAGAAGCCAATGGGTCAACGGCTGGATAGATCCCTTGTTCCGTCAAAGAACGTTCCAAGTTGGTCGTCGCATCCAAATGGGCGAAAGTCGTTGCAGGTGCCGGGTCGGTATAGTCATCGGCAGGCACGTAAACGGCTTGAATCGAAGTAACGGAACCCTTCTTAGTCGACGTGATTCGTTCTTGTAATTGACCCATTTCAGTCGCCAAGGTTGGTTGGTAACCAACAGCTGAAGGAATCCGGCCAAGTAAGGCGGAAACTTCAGAACCAGCTTGAGTGAACCGGAAGATGTTATCGATAAATAACAGCACGTCTTGACCTTGAACATCACGGAAGTATTCCGCAATCGTTAACCCAGTCAAGGCCACCCGCATCCGGGCACCTGGTGGTTCGTTCATTTGACCATAGACCATGGCGGTATTCTTCAGAACGCCGGAACCCTTCATTTCAAAGTAAAGGTCGTTCCCTTCACGCGTCCGTTCACCAACACCGGTAAACACGGAAATCCCGTTATGTTCTTGAGCAATGTTATGAATTAATTCCTGAATTAAAACGGTTTTACCAACACCGGCACCACCGAACAACCCAATCTTACCACCACGAACATAAGGTGCTAAGAGGTCGATAACTTTAATCCCAGTTTCCAATACTTCCGTACTAGTTGTTAATTCATCATATTTAGGCGCATCCCGGTGAATCGGGTTACGTTCTGCGTCTGGACCGAATTCTGGACCACCATCAATGGTTTCCCCTAAAACGTTGAAGACCCGGCCTAACGTCTCTTTACCAACAGGAACGGTAATTGAAGAACCAGTGTCTTCAACCGTCATTCCCCGGCGTAAACCATCCGTACCGTCCATCGCAACGGTCCGAACGACCCCATCACCTAATTCCAACGATACTTCCACCGTTAAAGTGTCATCGTTGTCCTTTTGAATGATCAAGGCGTTATTAATATCGGGTAACTTGTCGTTTAGAGAGAATTCAACGTCAACAACGGGTCCAATAACTTGTACAACTTTACCTGTACTCATTAGTCGTTAATTCCTCCCACTTCGTTATTCTTGCGCAACCAAGCCACCAGTGATTTCAGTAATTTCAGTGGTAATCGCAGCTTGACGCGCACGGTTATATTTCAGATTTAACTTATCAATTAAATCGCCAGCGTTATCTGATGCAGCCTTCATCGCAGTTGACGACGAAGCATGTTCAGCAGTCTTGGCATCCAAGATTGCACCATAAACTAGGCTTTCAGCGTATTGTGGCAACACGGCCGACAAAATCGCTTCTTCTGACGGTTCCATTTCGTACTCAGGACCGACATCGACCCGACTGTCCTTGGCTTTACGGTTGTCTGATTCACTTTGTTCAAAGGTCTCTTCAGAGATCGGCAGCATTTTAACTGACCGGAAACCAGAAGAAAGCCGGTTGATAAAGTGATTGTAGAACACGTAAAGTTCATCAAAGACTTCGTTATGATACATTGATGTGACTGTCTTAACGATTTCACGAACTTCTTTAAAAGTTGGTACGTCAGAGACGCCGCGGTATTCATAGGCCACGTTTAAGCCGTTCTTTTTATAGAAATCCGCACCAGTGCCACCAACCGCCAAAACGACTGCGTTATTGGCATCAAGCTTATGCGTCCGCATGAAGTCATTGGTTTGCTTTAACACGTTACTGTTATAGCTCCCCACGAGACCACGGTCGGAAGTGATGATCAATAAACCAGTCTTTTTAACAGGCCGTTGTGCTAATAATTCGCTGACCGAGATGGTATTGGAATTACTATTGGCAACACCGACACTTGCTGACATCAGATGAGCTTTGGCTAGATGCGAAACGATGCTTTCAACTTTGGAAGCGTACACTCGATACGTCGTCGTATGCTTTTGAATCTGATTCAACTTAGAGGTTGAAACCATTTGCATTGCGGACGTGATCTGATGAGTCTTCTTCGTTGAGTCAATCCGGCGCTTGACATCCATTAATGATTCTGCCATGCACTACTCACCATCCTTTTCAGCCATAACTACTTTGCAGCGGCAGCGGTTGGCTGGAATTGTTCTGCGAATGCATCCAGCGCACTGTTCATCTTGTCGGTATCTGGCAACTTCTTAGTTGATAAGATCGTGTCAAATAGGTCTTGATGACTAGCATGGACGAATTCGAACAATTCGCTTTGATAACGGGCAATATCATCTACTGCCACTTTATCGAGATAACCGTTCGTCAAAGCGTATAAAATCATAACTTGTTCTTCAACCTTTAATGGTGAATGAACAGGTTGCTTTAAGACTTCAACGATCCGTTGCCCACGATTTAACTTCGCTTGGGTTGCGGCATCCAAATCAGAACCGAATTGTGAGAATGATTCCAATTCACGGTATGAAGCCAAGTCCAGACGTAACGTCCCGGCAACTGACTTCATGGCTTTGATTTGAGCATCCCCACCAACCCGGGAAACAGAAGCCCCGGCATCGATCGCTGGCCGAACACCAGAATAGAATGAATCACTATCCAAGAAGATTTGGCCATCGGTGATGGAAATAACGTTAGTTGGAATATATGCTGAGATATCCCCGGCTTGCGTTTCGATGATTGGTAAGGCAGTCATTGAACCGCCACCCAATTCATCACTCAACTTAGCGGCCCGTTCGAGCAACCGTGAGTGCAAGTAGAAGACATCACCAGGATAGGCTTCACGACCTGGAGGACGACGAAGAATCAATGAAAGTTCACGGTAAGCCGTTGCTTGCTTTGAAAGGTCATCATAGACGATCAACACATGCTTGCCATTGAACATGAATTCTTCACCCATCGCTGCCCCAGCATAAGGTGCTAAGTACAACAATGGTGCTGGTTCAGAAGGTCCGGCGGTAACGACGATCGTATAATCCATCGCACCTAACTTCTTCAACGTTTCAACTTGGGCCCGCACCGTTGAGTCCTTTTGACCAATTGCGACGTAGACACAAATCATGTCTTGGTCTTTTTGGTTCAAAATGGCATCAATGGCAACGGACGTCTTACCAGTCTTACGGTCACCGATAATCAATTCACGTTGGCCACGACCAATTGGAACTAAGGCATCAATGGCCTTGATCCCAGTTTGGAGTGGTTCGCTAACTGATTGCCGTTGCATGATCCCTGGGGCTTTATGTTCGATTGGCCGCGTGTTCGTGGTCTTAATCTCACCTAAGCCGTCGACTGGTTGACCTAATGGGTTCACGACCCGGCCAATCATGGCATCCCCAACTGGAACTTCCATGATGCGGCCAGTCCGCTTAACAGTATCGCCTTCACGAATACCATCAAAATCCCCTAAGACAACGATACCAACATCGTTGCTTTCGAGGTTTTGTACCATCCCGTAAACTCCGTTACTGAATTCGAGCAATTCACCTTGTAAGGCGTTGTCGAGTCCGTGAGCACGGGCGATCCCATCACCAACGTAGGTGACAGTACCGGTTTCAGCAACTGAGAGCTCAGTTTGATAACTTTCTAATTGTTGTTTGATTAGAGCACTGATTTCTTCAGATTTAATGCTCATAAAAGTTTCACCTCTTCGTAAACTAATTGTTGATGAGTGCTCGTCTTAAATTCGTTAGTTGTAACGCAACGCTTCCATCAAACGTTTGATTATTTGATTTCACAATTACTCCGCCAATGATTGCTTCATCGACTTTACGTGATAAAACAACCTGATTGGCACCAACGCGTTCGGCGAATGCCTTTGCGATTGCATCAGCTTGCTCATCTGACAACTTGACCGCGGACGTTACTTCGGCATGCACTATTTTACGACTCTCATCGAAACGTGCTTCAAACGCGTCAACAATGTCAACTAAGTTAGACATGCGGCCGTAATCATACAACATTTGAATAAAGTTTTTAATGTATTCTGAAGCGTGGTCAGTCAAAGTTGACAACGTTGTCTGTTTTTGATCAACCGGAAGCAATGATCCTGAGAGGACCTCTGCCAATTGCGGGTTGTCGACAAAGACTTGCCGTAATTGCTTTAATTCAGCCAGGAATGCTTCGGTCTGATCCTTTTCAACTGCAAGTTCAAAGAGTGCCTTTGAATAGCGACTTGCAATTGTAAGATTATCAAGACTCATGCTTTCCCAACCCTTCAATATACGAATTAATTAATGCCTGTTGGCCTTCCGGATCCAATTGCTTCTTAATGATCTTCGTCGCAATCGCAACCGAAATGTCAGCGACGTCTGATTGGACGTTCTTCAAGGCATCCTGACGCTCCTGTTCAATATCCTTGCGTGCATTTTGTTTATATTGTGTTGCTTCATTTTGGGCATCGGCAACAATGGTCGTGCGTTGCTTTTCGCCACTCTTCTTCGCATCCGCCACGATTTCACTGGCTTCAGCGCGTGAATGTGACAACGCATCACGACGTTGATCAGCTAAGTCGCTGGCTTCTTGCCGGGACTTTTGGGCTGAATCAATATCGTTCGCAATCTTGTCTGCCCGGTCAGCCATCATTTTAGTGATGGGCTTCCAAGCAACAACTGAGATCAAGGCCATCAAGACAATGAAACTGATCCCGATAAACAACATATCACCAAGGTAGAGACCGGATGCACCGATAATTAAATGCGAGAGCATCTAATGACACCTCCTTCTTTCATTTTCATTAAAATGAACTCGTTGACCAATGATTACTTGTTCATAACCATCAAAGCAACAACGAAGGAAATGATAGGCATTGATTCGATCAACCCAACACCGATGAACATGTTAGTCCGTAATTGACCAGATAATTCTGGTTGACGGGCCATCCCTTCAAGCATCTTAGAAATAACCAAACCGTTACCAATACCAGCACCTAAAGCGGCACCAAACATAGCAATACCTGCAGCAATTGCTCCCATAATCTGTGTATCCTCCTTAAAATTAAAAAACTGAAAACTATTCCTCGTCGTTAACCTTCTGAGAAATATAAACTGAAGTCAAGGTTACGAACACGAACGCTTGAATGCTCCCGATAAACACTGAGAAACCTTGCCATAAGAGTTCAATTGGGAATGAGTATACATAGCTCAACCAACCGTTACTCTTTGCCAAGTCAGCCACCTTTGTCAGCAACATTTCACCAGCAAAGATATTACCGAACAACCGAAGTCCCAAGGTTAGAAAATCGGTAAATTGTTCAAAGACGTTGATAACCGAGAAAACTGCGAAAGGCTGCGTATATTCTTTCAAATAGCCGCCCATGCCTTTCTTGCGAACACCTGCCGCATGCGCAATTGCAACGGTCATAAACGATAACGTCAAAGTCACGATCGGATCAGCCGTCGGACTTTTCAGATACGTATACTCGCCGACTTGAACATGAATGAACAATCCAAGTTGGTTAGCAATGAAGATAAAGAGGAACAAAGTAAAGGCGTACAGACCGAAGTTGGACGCTTCATTCCCCTTGATTGAACCTTTGACAATGCCATTCGTGAACTCGATGAGCCACTCCAGCACATTTTGTCCACCCTTGGGCTTCATCGTAATATGTCGCGAAAGCAAAAATACAAACAAGAACACGATTAGACAAGTCACGATTACTGAGATGTCATTCGCGATATTAAACGTCAGCCCAAGGAATTTGACTGTAGGAACTGGATCACCCACTGAATATCACCTCTTTCCTTTAATTTCGGTACTATGATAACCTTAACCGTTGCGACTAGCAACGTCAATTTTATCGTAATCCGAAATGGTAGATCAGGGTCGCCCCTAATCAAAATACAAAGGTAATAATACCACCACCGTCGAAAAAATTCAAAATAATTTCAACTTTTCGTCAATCAATAAAAATCCAACAACATCAAGCTTTCATGAAGCTTTCACATCGTTGGATTTTCATCATCTGGACTTTATTTTCATGTGCTAACTGACAACCATCGATTTACTTCTCGTTGACAGCCACCTTTGGTAATATCAGGTTCATAGCGATTCCGAGCACTGTTGCGACAGCTAAACCACTAAATTGAAAGCTCCCAATTTGTAAGTAAGCATTCCCAATTCCAATCACCAAAATCGCTGATGCAATCATCAAATTACGCTTCTGATTAAAATCAACTTTATTATCAATCAGGATACGCATTCCACTGGAGGCAATCACCCCAAATAGCAAGAAACTGACACCACCAATGACTGGAGACGGAATACTTTCAATCAGTGCGGACAGCTTGCCGACAAAACTAAAGATGATGGCAAAAAACGCCGCGCCACCGAGCACGTAAATACTGTGAACCCGAGTAATGGCCAACACACCGATATTTTCACCGTAAGATGTCACGGGCGGGCCACCAACAAAACCAGCAATAATTGAGGCGGTCCCATCACCAGCTAACGTGTGATTAAGACCTGGATCTTTGAAAAAGTTTCGTTTGGTCAACTTGTTCAGCACCATAATGTGGCCCATGTGTTCTGACATCGTGACAAAGGCAATCGGCGCCATACTTAAAATTGCCCCCCAGTAGATGCCGGGATGGTAACTAATAAACGGTAATTGAAAGGCTGGCATCGCAAACCAGTGCGCCTTTTCAACACCAGAGAAGTCCACGATTCCGACTAAGACCGCCAAAATATAACCACAGACGATGCCGAGTAAGATTGGCACTAAACTCATGAAGCCGCGCAGATACATATTAAAGATTACCGTCAGTAACATCGTCGCAATCGCGACCGCAAAGTATTTTAAATCATAATTATTGCCATTCATCGTCGCGTCCTTGGCCGCGGTACTGGCGAGTGACAATCCAATCACCATGACGATTGGTCCAACAACAATTGGTGGCAACGCCTTGTCGATCCAATCCGACCCAATCAATGTCACTAACAGACTGACGAGCAAGTAGACGCACCCAACAGCGACCGTCCCTTGCGCGATTGCTGGATAACCAGCCGTCTTCATCAGCGACTGCATAACAACGATGAATGAAAAGCTAGACCCCATGTACGCTGGAATCTTACCACGCGTAATCAGGATATACATCAACGTCCCGACCCCGGAACTAAAAAGCGCAATGCCCGGATTTAGCCCCACCAGAATTGGCACCAGGACGGTCGACCCAAACATGGAGAACAGATGCTGTACGGATAATCCTAACCAACTACCAAACTTTGGTCGGTCATGAATGTCTAATACGACTTCATCATTATGAAACGCCGCTTTCTTTGTCATAATGCACCCCTTTATTAAATCATTGCAAAAGAAAAGACAGCCCACCACTCAAAGCGGCTAGGCTGTCCGAAATTACGTCTGGCTTCCTTACAAGTCGACGTCCGTTCATCCTTATCAGCCTCTCTGAGCTAATTTAAAGGAACTGTTTAATTGCAATTAGTGTACTCGTCTGTTGAATACTTGTCAACTAACGGTTTAAATGTCTTTGCTTTTTCGCTGGTGTGTTTGTATTGCAGATTAGTTAAAGTCAACTGCAGCCAGCTGAGGACCGCTGGAAAGTAAAGCGAGTTAGCGTAAACCGATTATTGTGGCGACGTCCTAGGCCGGCTTCCAGGCATTCTGGGCAATGGCCGGAACGTGGTGGACACAGATTTAAGCCGATAGCCCACGTCTTAAATACTGGTCTTTCACTAACCAAGCACAAAACGCTTGCTAAGTGAAATTTCACCACTGGGCCTTGCCCAGAATGCCCTCCAGCCGGGATGGTGTTCGAAAGGCGGACATTTGCGGACCCAACTTTAAATGAACTGGTCGTTGATTCATAGCCAACCGTCCATTTGATATTTATCTGTAAGACTAGTTTTCAATCATCCAACTAATATTTGAATTCTATGAATCATCAGTATCACAGGATATCACCAGGAATATGCATCATTGGCCGTGACACAAAAGACCTCAATTGGACACAAGCGCAAATTTTATCGTCTAACCAAATGTTCAGTTTCCACTGAATTAAATAATAATCTACGGGCGATTTTACTAATATCTAAATGCTGTGACGCATCAACGATACTGATTCATTTTCACAGAAAAGCCAGCCTCTCATAACCAATATTCAAATTCACTGAGTCAAGTACTCGTGAATCCAGTCTATCTCTCACTGGACAGGTCCTATAATATAGTAAGGATTTTTTCAAATATTAGTGAACCAAAAAGGCAGCCCCACCCCACGCGTTTGTGGAATGGTGCTACCTTTTTTATGGCAACTTACTTCGTACCAAATAACCGGTCGCCAGCATCGCCCAAACCTGGAACGATGTAGCCATCTTCATTTAAATGGTCATCAAGTGCTGCGGTATAAACATCGATGTCTGGATGTGCGTCGCGAAGGGCTTTAACCCCTTCAGGCGCTGCAACTAAGCACATGAACTTAATATTGCTAGCACCACGCTTCTTCAACATATCCATAGCCATGATAGCTGAACCACCAGTGGCTAACATTGGGTCAACGACAAATAACTGACGTTGTGAAATGTCACTTGGTAATTTAACAAAATATTCGACTGGCTTTAACGTCTTTTCGTCACGATACATACCGACGTGACCAACTTTAGCCGCTGGAATCATGTTTAAGAACCCATCGACCATTCCTAAACCAGCCCGTAAAATCGGCACAATGGCAACTTTCTTACCAGCCAACGTCTTTTGCGTTGACTTGGCAATCGGTGTCTCGATTTCAATGTCCTTCAATGGCATGTCGCGTGATACTTCGTACGCCATCAACGTTGAAATTTCGTTGACCATTTCCCGGAAGACTTTCGTCCCACAGTTCTTTTCCCGAATAATTGTCAATTTATGTTGAATGAGCGGATGATCCAAAACCTCAAACTTACCCATGTTGCTACGCACACTCCTTAGTGATTTCTTTCTATTGTAGCTAATTTGGAAAGAAAAAACCAGACCTGATATAAATTACTTAATCAACATCAATTGGATGTTTGGCTGTTAATGCCATGGCTTGTTGCTTAACGTCATCCAAGTTTGCTTGGTCTGTCGGCGCTTGTAACGCTTGCAAGATTAATTCAGCAACCTTGGCGGCATCCGCTTCATCAAATCCGCGTGTCGTAATCGCTGGCGTTCCTAAACGAATCCCAGACGTCTTGAAGGCCCCTAAAGTTTCGTTTGGAATAGCTTCCTTGTTGACGGTGATGTAGACCGTATCGAGTAGATCTTGGACTTGCCGACCATTTAATCCCGACTTTGTGACGTCGATCGTCATTAAATGGTTGTCCGTCCCACCAGAGATGACCCGAACTAAGTCAGATTCAGTAAAGACCTTCGCCATCGCTTTCGCATTATCAATAATGTGTTGTGCATAGACTTTAAATTCTGGTTGTAAGTCTTCGCCCAGAGCAATCGCCTTACCAGCAATCACGTGGTCCAACGGGCCACCCTGATTGCCAGGAAAAACGGCTGAATTGATCTTCTTACCGTATTTTTCCTTCGCGAGGATCATCCCACCGCGAGGACCACGCAACGTCTTGTGTGTCGTCGTCGTGACCACGTCGGCGTAAGGGACTGGATTTGGATGCAATCCAGCAGCAACCAACCCAGCAATGTGGGCCATATCGACCATCAAGAGTGCACCAACGGCATCCGCAATTTCACGGAATTTCTTAAAATCAATTAACCGACTATAAGCCGAAGCCCCCGCAACGATTAATTTTGGTTGGAATTCTTGCGCTTGTGCCAAGATGGCATCATAGTTCAGCTCTTCGGTCTCAGGATCTAACCCGTATCCTTGGAAATCATAGAGCTTACCAGAAAAGTTAACACTCGAGCCGTGTGTCAAATGGCCCCCGGCGTCTAATGACATCCCCATAACCCGGTCGCCCGGTTGAATTAATGCCATGTACGCTGCCGCATTCGCTTGTGAACCTGAGTGAGGTTGAACGTTAGCGTATTCCGCGCCAAATAATTTCTTAGCACGTTCAATCGCTAAGGTTTCAACTTGGTCAATATATTCGTTACCGCCGTAAAAACGGTGACCTGGATAACCTTCGGAGTATTTATTAGTCAGCACACTCCCCTGTGCTGCTCGAACACCTTTCGAGACAATGTTTTCGGAAGCAATCAACTCAATGTTGTGCTGTTGCCGTGCCTGTTCCTTACTAATCGCAGCCCATACTTCTGGATCTTGTTCTTGGTAATTCATGAATAAATCTCCTCCATTTCACAAGTGACAACTTTCGGGTTTTCCCGACTTGCAATTATTATACACTAAAATGAGTCTGTCCGGCAGATTTATTTAAGCGATTCATGTAAGCTAGCCCTAACCCTTTATTTTCAAAGGCTTGGCAGAGAATATCCTTAATTTCCGTTTCCGTATCAAAGTGTCGTAAGCCGGCAAACAAGCGTTGACTTGCCGATTGAATATCAGTCCCAAGCGAAAATTGTTCGCAATTTGACGGGATTTGATTTTGATTCAGAATGGCATCTGTCGCCATGACCCCCATCGGGACGTCTTGTTGCGCTGCCCAGGCTAAAGCTTGTGGCCAATCTTCCGAACGATCAACGATATAAACCTGTGCATTCGGCGCATAGTGCTTGTATTTCATCCCCGGTGCCTTAGGAACTTCAGTGGCCCCGACGTGATGTGCTTCCGTCTGAACGGGCATACCAATCACGGCTTCGATTGCTTCTGGCGTAATGGCGCCGGGCCGTAAAATCGCTGGCTGATCAGTCGACAGATCTAAGACGGTTGATTCCACCCCGACCTTAGTTGGGCCATCATCCAAAATACCAGCAATCTTACCGTTCAAATCATGATAAACGTGCTCAGCCAAGGTCGGACTTGGTTTACCCGACGTATTCGCAGACGGCCCCACGATTGGTGTCTTAGCTGCCCGAATCAATGCCAAGGTCGCAGCGTTATCCGGATTGCGGAATGCCGCGGTCTGCAAGCCACCCGTAACTTCAGTGGCAAGTGCGTTTGGTTTTAACTTAAAAATCATCGTTAATGGTCCGGGCCAAAAGGCTTTGATCAACTTCTTGGCTGTCTCTGATAGCGGCATGGCAAACCGCTCAACTGTCGCCACGTCGGCAACGTGGACGATCAGCGGATTATCACTCGGACGTCCCTTCGCGCGATAAACTTGTTTCACTGCATCGACATTCGTGGCATCCGCACCTAAGCCATACACGGTCTCGGTCGGGAAAGCCACTAGTTCACCCGCAGCTAACAACGCCGCGGCAGCTGGAATTTCATCCGGCTTAAATACTTTGGTTTCCATAATTACTGATTCCTCTACTTTATTGTATTTATAATTTGTGATTGACGATTTAATATGCATTATTAGTGCTAATTTGTCTTGAATCGTGATTAAAACGTGCTGATTTTTAAATTCAAAACAGCCAGCTGGGCCCGCTGGAAAATGGGGCAAGTTTCGTGTAAACCTATATGACAGATGCGTCCTACTCCGGCTTCCAGGCATTTCTGACAACGCTGGAACGCGATGGACACAGATTTAAGCCGACAACCCACGTCTTAAATACTGGTCTTTCACGTTAGTTGCAGTATGGATGAAACGTGTTCGGGTCAGACTGGGACTTCCGGTTATCTACGCCAGAACGCCAAGCGGAAGTTCGCCGCTTAACGCTCTAGCTAGGCTAATCCTCAGTCCCAACCCGTCTGAACCTCACACTCTAAGAGCCGCCGAGCATTGTCAGAAACACCTTCCAGCCGGGGATCCTATTCGAAAGTCGGACATATGCTGACCCAACTTTTGATGAACTGATCGTTGGTTCTTAGTAAAATGTTGTTTTTACATTTAACTTTCAGAATAGTCTCCTACAGTCTCTAGTCACACTTGCGCTCCGATTTTTCTAGGCTAGTAACATTATTGAATATTGTCAGAAATTTTATAGTCAATTGAGATTGAGACTACAACTTTTAAAAATTTACATGGCTACACGCTGCGACTAACTGTAAGAATTAGTTCTACGTGAAATTGGTCAATAGTCTTCTAATTAGCATTCAATTTTTGACTCACGATTAATGCTGTCTAAAAGTTTGTTTGAAGATCCAGTCACTAAAAAGCTGTGGTCAATTGCACCCAGATGGGTGGCCGTTCATCCGCCATTCGAGCGGCTTCCCGACTGCAGGGGTTGGCTGACAATGCTCAGTAGCCAAATTATTCTTAGTCGGAAGTGGGTTACTTACGGCTTAGAATAAGACTCGTATTTGAAATTGCGCAGTGTTCTTCTGCGTGAGTTCAAATCGATGTCGGCTTACGTTCCAGCAATTGTCAGCCGACCCCGGAAGTCGGACTCAGACGTTCACCGGCTGACGAACCGAAGTCCAACTCATCAGCACGTTTTAATCATTTTTAGCACAACCCAATAACTAATTGTAAGTCATCTGACCTACCCAGGTTGGACCACCCGTAACATTCGGTCGTGTCCGGCCATGTCTTGACGCAAGGTCACCGTTGCGGTTGGCAACGCTTGTTGAAATAAGTGCTTGACTGCTGGGCCCTGATGATAGCCGAATTCTAAATATAAGCGTCCAGCTGCCGTCAAGTGTGGTGCAACCGTCGCGGCCAGTTGCTCATAGAGTGCTAGGCCGTCGTGGGCCGCAAACAAGGCCGTTTGTGGTTCATAGTCTATGACGCTGGCATCCATGACATCTTTTTCATTCGTCGCGATGTACGGCGGATTACTGACGATCACGTCAAACGGTTCGGCCGCAATCGACTGCAATAAGTCGCTTTGCACAAAGTTCACGTCAAGCGCGAGCTGTTCAGCATTGCGTTTGGCGACCGCTAACGCTGCTGACGAGACATCACTCGCCGTCACCTGCCAGCTCGGACGCTCGTGTTTGAGTGCCAAAGCGATTGCCCCGGAGCCAGTACCGATGTCTAAGACCCGTAGCGGGGTATCAGCGGCTGCATAATCGGTCAAAATCCAGTCTACCAGTTCTTCGGTCTCAACCCTAGGAATAAGAACTGCGGGATCGACTTGCAAGTCTAAGCCATAAAAAGGCGCCTTGCCCAAGACATACTGGACTGGTTCTCCAGCCACGACCCGCGCAATGCCCTGCTGGTAGGCTTGCCAAATTGACGTTGGCAAACTGTCACGATAATGGATCAAGAGCTGCGTCTGGTCCAGATGGCTTAACCCCAATAACAAAAAACGAGCACTATCGGTTGGCAATTTGGCCGTTTTAAGACAAAAAGAAGCCCACTGCTGGGCTTCAAAATAGGTCGGCTGTTGTGGCTTATTCATTGGTTAAGCGCTCCATCTTTTCAGCCTGGTCCGCTAAGACTAATGCATCGATAACTTCGTCTAATTCACCGTTCATGACCCGGTCTAATTTGTTCAACGTCAAACCGATACGGTGATCCGTCACCCGATTTTGTGGGAAATTATAAGTCCGGATTCGTTCAGAACGGTCCCCGGTCCCGACAGCTGATTTACGTTCAGCATCGTACTCATTTTGTTCCCGTGATTGATAGTAATCGTAGACCCGTGCACGCAAGATTTCCATGGCTTTGGCCCGGTTTTGTTGTTGTGAACGTTGGTCTTGCATCGAAACAACGATTCCCGTTGGTAAGTGAGTCATCCGCACCGCTGAAGAGGTCTTGTTAATATGCTGACCACCGGCACCAGATGAACGAAAGACGTCGGTCCGAATATCTTTAGGATCAATATCAATATCCACGTCTTGGGCTTCTGGCATGACTCCGACCGTGGCAGTTGACGTGTGCACCCGCCCGGCAGATTCGGTAACTGGTACCCGTTGAACCCGGTGTGCGCCACTCTCATACTTCAGTTTGGAGTATACTTTGTCACCAGAAATAATCAGCACGATTTCCTTAAAGCCACCGACTTCGGTTTCGTTACGGTCAGCGACTTCCACTTGCCACCCCTGCCGTTCAGCATACTTGGAGTACATGTTAAAGAGGTCCGCAGCAAACAGACTGGCTTCATCACCACCGGCAGCACCGTGGATTTCCATGATGATGTTCTTATCATCGTTCGGGTCCTTTGGTAACATCAACAGGGTAATTTCATGTTCAAGTTGATCTTTTTCAGCGTTGAGGTTCTTCAGGTCGTCTTTGACCATCGCATTCATCTCGTCATCGAGCTTTTCATGCAATAGTTCATCGTTTTCCTCAATCTGACTCGTAACTTCTTTGTAGTGGTTATACTTTTCAACCGTCTCACGCAGGTTACCCATTTCTTTAGATAACTTCATAAAACGTTGTGAATCCGCAATCACATCGGGATCACTCAGCAGTTCGCCAAGTTCTTCATACCGATCAGCAACGGCTTGTAATTTATCAAAAAACTTATCCATTCTCAGCTATTCCTCACTTTGTTAATTTCGGCGGGTAAAAATAATGATGGCGACAAACTGGGTAGTACGCCTCATTACCCCCGATTTGAACTTGTTCGCCCTCATAGACTGGCTGGCCGTCGTGGAACCGTAAGTTCATGATGGCTTTCTTACGGCAGAACCAGCAGATTGTCTTCATCTCTTCGATTTTATCGGCATACAGTAATAGGTACTTGCTGCCTTCGAACAATTCATTACGAAAATCGTTCTTCAAACCAAACGTCATGACTGGGATTTTCAACTTATCAACGATGTTGGCAAGTTCCAGCACGTGATGTTTCTTTAAAAATTGGGCTTCATCGATCAGGACGCAGGCGGCATCCGGATTGGTCCGCTCAACCACGTCGAAAACGTCGGTGTCATCGAAGACCGGAATGGCTTCCCGTTTGAGTCCGATGCGACTAGCAACGTAGCCGACGCCGTCACGATTATCTAAGCCACTCGTTAAAATAATGACCGACTTATCCTGTTCCTCATAATTATGGGCAACTTTCAGAATTTCAATGGTTTTTCCACTGTTCATCGCGCCATATCGAAAAAATAACTGTGCCAAGTGACTAATCCCCTTTTTTACACATTTCTAGTCAATTATAGCGGATTTGAGCATGAATTTCAGCATTCTGTCATTAAAACTAATTAACGAATTGATAATATGCGTGCAAATGGCAGGAGTATCACTTTTCTTTTAGGGGCGTTCAGTATAAAATACTTGAGAGTAGGACATTTCGTCCGGTAATTATGATTTTCATACCCAGTCAGTGCTTTGTTCGCATTGACGGGTAAATCAAGAATTAGGGGTACCGATAACTTATGTCAATTAATAGTACATTAGCCACTTGGACGGGAAAATCAGCCTACTGGTTTTTACACACCTTTCGTGGTGGTGGGAGTTCACTTCCCGGCAAGTTGGCGTTGAAGCTTGATCCATCGATCTTGAAGCATCTCGCCAAAAACTACGACGTCATCGTCATCACTGGGACCAATGGTAAAACGTTAACGACTGCATTGACGGTCAAAGTTTTACGTGAACAGTACCCTGATATTTTAACCAACCCAAGCGGATCAAATATGAAGCAAGGCATCGTCACGACCTTTTTAACGGCCCCGAAAGCGCACCAAAAGCCCCTCGCCGTGCTCGAAGTCGACGAAGCCAACGTGATTATGGTCACCAAGTACATTACGCCTAAAGCGTTCGTGTTCACCAACATTTTCCGTGACCAAATGGACCGTTATGGTGAAATCTATACGACTTATCAAAAGATTTTGGACGGTGTCGCGCTGGCACCTGAAGCGACGATCATCGCCAATGGTGACTTGCCGTTATTTAACGCCAAACCACTGCCGAACCCCATCTTGTACTACGGTTTCGACTACCAAGCTGACCATGACCAACAAGCCCCAGCTAATACGGACGGCCTGCTGTGTCCACGTTGTCAGCACATCTTGCGTTATCACAGCCGCACCTACAGCAATATGGGCAAGTATTTCTGTCCCAACTGCGGCTTTGAACGGCCTCAGTTGACTTACAAACTGAATGCCTTGACTGCCATGACACCAACCAGTTCGGATTTTGAAATCAACGGTCAGGCGATGCACCTGAACATCGGTGGTCAATATAACATCTACAACGCACTCGCTGCCTATGCGGTCGGTCGTTTCATGGACGTCAGCCCGGCTAAAATCGCCCACGCACTCAGCGACAACGATGAACAAGTCTTCGGTCGTCAAGAAACGTTCCACGTTGGTGACAAGGACGTCACACTGATTTTGGTCAAAAATCCAGTTGGCCTGAACCAAGTTTTGCAAACGATCAGTACTGACGACCGGCCCTTCTCGTTTGCGGCCTTACTCAACGCCAACTACGCGGATGGAATCGACACGAGTTGGATCTGGGATGGCGACTTTGAAAAATTGCCATCGTTAAACATTCCGGCGTTTATTAGTGGTGGCGAACGTTACCGCGATATCACGTTCCGACTTAAAGTCGCTGGTGTCCCCGAGGACCAACTCACTGTCATTCCAGATTTAACTGAAATGACGGCAGCGATTCAAAAATTACCAACCAAGCAAGTTTACGTCGTGGCAACTTACACGGCGATGCTGCAATTGCGTAAACAGCTTGCCAGTCAAGGCATTATTGATGGAGGGATGGCATAATGACTTATACTTTACACGCCGCACACCTCTACGGCGACCTGATGAACACGTACGGCGACATTGGCAATATTCTTGCCATGCGGTACTACGCCAAGGCGGTTGATGCGGACATCACCGTTGATTTAGTCAGCTTAGATGATCCATTCGACCCGGCCGCTTATGATTTCGCCCTCTTCGGTGGTGGCCAGGACTACGAACAGACGATCGTTTCGAAGGACCTGCAGACCAAAAAAGACGCATTAACGGCTTACATTGAAGCTGGCGGCCCCCTACTGGCTATTTGTGGTGGCTTCCAGATGCTCGGCCATTACTACATCGGCGCGCATGGTGAGAAAATCGCCGGAATTGGCGCGCTCGACCATTACACGCTGAGCCAGGACAATAACCGTTTCATCGGTAACATCACGATTGAAAACGCCGAGACGCACCAGACTTACTATGGTTTCGAAAACCACAACGGCATGACCTTCCTGGGCGAAGGCGAACGGCCACTCGGCAAGGTGCTCCAAGGCAACGGGAACAACGGCAAGGACCAGTCTGAGGGTGTCATCTACAAGAATACCTTTGGCTCATACTTCCACGGCCCAATTTTGGCCCGCAACGAAGCGCTCGCCAAACGAATCTTGAAGTTGGCCCTACAACGCAAATATCCAGATGCCAATTTCGACGCCTTAGATCAATTGAACGAAGATTTAACCAAAAACGTGGTCGTTAAGCCGTAATTAGGTTGGACGTTGACCGATTCAAAACGTCTCAGGGCATTCAAACGACGTTAGATTTTCTCTGGCACCACATCAAACTGAACTAGCCTCATTACAAATTATTTGATACTCGCTGTCAGCAGCCATGACTCATGCTGACAGCGAGTTTTTGTTTGGAGCTAATTAGTGACTGCGCTCGCCTAGGAATTGGTGCTGAATCCAATGTGAACCCTTCCTGTCTACTTTCCACTTTCAAGCATGTCACAATTCCTGTCGGCAAAGGGATACTGGACGATACCCCTCATGACAAATTGGCAGTGCGCCAAGCGACCCGCACGATATTCAAGGCAACCCTTCGACTAGAATCATCCCGGCAAAAACTTTTGATTGCGCACGACTGATGTAAGCGTCAACATTAGTAAACCCCTTAAAGTTATAATAAATATTTATATACTTTTTGATAGCAATAACTAACAAACTGACAGTATCAGTCTAACTGGTAAAAAAAGATTGATAATGGCAAACGCCAATATCAATCTTTTTTATCCCATCAGGGGTTTAACTAATTAAGCTTTGTCGCCAGGTTCTGAGGCAATAATCTGTAAGTCACCTGACAAGGTCCACTGTTTCACATCGTATGGCAACATGAAGTGGACACCTTTATGCAATGGATAATCCTGACCGTCGACCGTAATCTTTCCGTCACCATCTAAGACGGAAACCAAGGTGTAAGGTGCCTTACCGCGGTTGAAAGTCGCTTGGCCATTCGTCAACCGCCATTGCCAAACGCTAAAGAATGGTGATTGGACGTAAGTCGTGACGGTCGCATCGCCGACCTGAGTCGTGGTGATATTCAAGTCCGGATCATGGTGGGGCACATTGGTCGTGTCAATCGACTGTTGTAAGTGCAATTCGCGCTTCTTACCCGTCGTCTTATCAACCCGATCCCAGTCATAGAGCCGGTAAGTCGTATCGGAGCTCTGTTGGGTCTCTAAGACCATGATGCCCTTGCCGACCGCGTGAATCGTTCCCGATGGCACGTATAGAAAGTCCCCGGCTTTAACGGGAACCCGCCGTAATAGCTTGTCCCATTCGCCATTGTTGATCCATTCAGCGAGCTGTTCGCGCGTCTTAGCATGGTGGCCGTAAATCATCGTTGCGCCTGGTTCTGCAGCGATGACGTACCAGCATTCAGTCTTGCCGAGCTCATGTTCATGTTCGGCCGCGTATGCGTCATCTGGATGAACTTGAACCGACAAATCTTCACTTGCATCCAAAATCTTAGTTAACAGTGGGAACACATCCCCTTTGGCATTACCAAAGACGTCGCGATGCTGTGCCCAGACTTGATCTAGGGTCATGCCAGCATACGGGCCGTTTTCAACCGTGGCAGGGCCATGCGGATGTGCCGAAATTGCCCAACATTCGCCGGTATGGTCGCTCGGAATATCATAGCCGAAATCATCATGTAATTTCGTGCCACCCCAAATTTTTTCATGAAACACTGGCTTTAAAAAGTACGGTTCACTCATAAGATTTACTCACTCCATTGCTGAATTTGATACTTAAAGTTTAGCATATATGAAAGCGGTTGTGAAACTAGAGCGGCAATTTTGTAACCGTATCCGCCAACCAAGCCGCAATCAAGCGACGACGCGCTGGTAAAAACTGCTGATTATTGGCAACTGGATGGACGCGGTTTGATAAGAAGACTAGCGCTTGTTGTCGTTGACGGTCGAGCATCAACAACGTGCCGGTGTATCCGGTGTGAAAAATGACCGGTTGCTGTCCCGCTGCACGGTGCCAGAGATTCCAGCCAAAACTCCGCCGTAAATGGTGGTTCGGCGTCCAGTCTTGATACAGACTTGCAATGGTCGCCGGTTCCAAGACTTCTGGAATCGTCATTTGACCAAGCATCAACCGTGAAAACCGGACCAGGTCAGCAACACTCGCAAATAACCCAGCTGAGCCGCAACGTGCTCCTAACACCCGTGCTTTCGGATCATGTACGATTCCTTGCAATAACCCTGTCGCTTCCGTATACGTCGTTGGAATGGCTTGTTGTGGGTCTGGATCAAACGTCGCGTCTGGCAAATTCAATGGCTTGATAACACGTTCTGTAATGACTTGCTGAACTGGCTGGTGATAGACTTGCTCAATGACTAAACCCATCAAAATCAACCCTAAATCCGTGTAAACGACACGATGATTCCGATTACGTTCACTAAGCGGTAACTGTTGAATCGCAGCTAATAGGGCTGTGGCACCCAACGCATTACGATTCGGTATATACCCGCTCAAGCCACTCGTATGAGTCATCAGGTTGCGAATCGTAACGGTCGTGGACGGTAACGTTGGTAAATAGTCATGAACTGGCCGGTCCAGGTCTAACTTCCCAGCTGCCAACAATTGTAAGGCCACCGTGGTCGTTCCCACGACCTTGGTCACCGATGCCAGATCATAAACGGCGTGTGGCCAAATCGGCTTAGTCGTCGGTTGCAGCTGGGCCACACCCACTTGGCGTTCAATAACCTGCTCACCATCAATCAGTGCATAGCTCGCACCCGGAATCACCTTCTTCGCCACCATTGCCGCAATCTGGGCTTCAGTTCTCTCAAAATTCACCATTAAATCACTCATTCTCTCTCAAATTTATCCCTTGGCTAACATCCTACATTGCAGACCGTAGCCGACTTCATACTACTTATTGTACAAAATACAACTAATACGCATTGTGCTAGTTAATTTGTCATGATTCATGGTTAAATCATGGCAAGTTGGCGTCCTGTTCGTCAGCCGATGAGCGCCTTAGTCCGACTTCCGGGGCTGGCTGACAACGCTGGAACAGGGCGGACATCGATTTAAACTCACGCAGAAACCCACTGCGCAATTTCAAATTCGAGTCTTCTTCTAGCCCGGGGACCCCACCCGGACAAGAAGAATTTCGCCCTTGAGCATTGTCAGCCAGCCCCTACAGTCGGGAACCCGCTCGAATGGCAGATGAACGGCCACCTATCTGGGTACAATTGACCACTGAATATTAAGTGACTGGTCCTTCAAGCAAACTTTTAATCGATATTCGATGATGCTTTATGGCACTTTAATACTGAGAAGACTATCGAATATGATTTACAAAATCCACGGCCGATAGTCCTGAATTTAGTCGATAAAATTGCCTTCGTTTGTAGTTTCTGGCTTTGCCATCTCAAACGGCTAAAGAAAATTCTGACAATTTCAGTGAAACTGCTGGTTAGAAGTTCAAAACATGGGTAAAAAGGTTCAGCTATTGTTTAAAACCAGCCTTACAGTTGACTATCAAAATGACCGTATGCTAAGAACCGACAACTAATCTAACAAAAAGTTGGGTCCGCACACGTCTGCCTTTCGAATACCATCCCGGCTGGAAGGTATTCTGGGCAAGGCCAAGTATTTTCAGAGTGTGAGGTTCAGACGGGTTGGGACTGAGGATTAGCCTAGCTAGAGCGTTAAGCGGCGAACTTCCGCTTGGCGTTCTGGCGTAGCTAACCGGAAGTCCCTGTCTGACCCGAACACGTTTCGTCCATGTCGCAGCCAGCGTGAAAGACCAGTATTTAAGACGTGATTTGTCGGCTTAAATCTGTGTTGTCCACCACGTTCCGGCCATTGACCAGAATACCTGGAAGCCGGCCTAGGACGTCTCCACAATAGCAAGTTTACGCTAACTCGTACTGTTACCAGCGGTCCTCAGCTGGCGGCACTTGACCTCCGCAATCAGCCTCATGCTCGCCGAAACAGCCGTGGTAGAACCACTAACCAGTAACAGCCAAGCGCGATGCCGCCAATCACGAGTGGCCAAGGTTTGGATAACAGCTGATGTTGATAGCCGAGTGTACACGCGACTAGCACCACCGTACTTGCCCATTCAATAACTTGCCAATGCCGATTCAATACTTTCATCCGCCCATTCGTCTCCTTTTATTGTAACGCGTTCCCCGTCCTGCTCGCAGGATCCTCAATAATCTTAACCTAACCATAATCGCTTGACCACCCTCTTTTGGCCAATTAGAAACCCCTGGTCTTTGTTACGGCTACGAATGATTTTTGCCGACTAATTGACATCAAAAATATCTGCCGCCAGTATCAAATTTTTCACCTACTTACTAACAACAGATCTTATGGCGCCAAAAAACGACCTCAATCGCGTTCGGATTACGAACCGACCAAAGTCGTCATTTAATGCTTCAAAATTAGTCTAAATCAACTTTTTGAATCCAGCCTTCAGGTGCTTCACGGTCACCGAATTGGATCCCAGTTAATTCATCGTATAACTTCTTCGTAACTGGTCCAACTTCCGTCTCACTGTAGAAGACGTGTAGCTTGCCTTGATGTTCCAAGCCACCAATTGGTGAAATAACGGCGGCAGTCCCACAAGCGCCGGCTTCAGCAAAGCGGTCTAAGTCATCGATGTAAACATCGCCTTGTTCCGTCTTCATGCCGAATTTGTGTTCAGCTAAGTAAAGTAATGAGTACTTCGTCACTGAAGGCAAAATCGAAGGTGACTTTGGTGTTACGAAGGTGCCGTCCTTGGTGATTCCAAAGAAGTTCGCTGAACCAACTTCTTCAATCTTACGATGTTCAACGGGGTCTAAGTAGACACAGTCTGAGAACCCATCGGCATGTGCCTTTTGACCTGGGAATAAGCTGGCAGCATAGTTTCCACCGACTTTATAAGCACCGGTCCCTTTGTGGGCAGCACGGTCATATTCAGAAGTAGTGAAGTTCGTTGGCGTCATGCCACCTTTGAAGTAGCTCCCAACGGGCATCGCAAAGACGGTGAAGATATATTCGTCAGCTGGGTGCACACCGATGTTACCGCCGACCCCAATCATGAGTGGCCGTAAGTATAACGTTGCGCCAGTACCATATGGTGGCACGTAGTCTTGGTTCGCCTTGACGACTTGCTTAACGGCGTCCACAAACATGTCAGTTGGCACTTGTGGCATTAATAACCGTTCACAACTCGTTTGCATTCGAGCAGCATTACGGTCTGGCCGGAATAATTGGACACTGCCATCCTTAGTCCGATAAGCTTTTAAGCCTTCGAAATCTTGTTGGCCGTAGTGTAACGCGGTTGAACCTTCACTGATATGTAAGGTTGCGTCTCCGGTTAATTCTTTCTTATACCAGTCACCATCTTTCCAATACGCGCGGTAACGGTACGGAAGGTTACGGTATTCGAATCCTAAGTTGTTCCAGTCCAATTGTACGTCTGCCATATATTTCGACTTCTTTCATATGTAATTTCCAAATTGATTAATTTGAATTTAATTAAAAGATTAATGGTTAATTAGAACTTTGTCAAGGGGCAATGAAACATTTTCAACGTTTGACTCAATTTTTGGTATAATGGGGGTAAATATCGCAAAGGACTGGTTCGTCGTGGCTAGTAATTCAGATTCAATTTATAACGTCATGTTCTATATCGCCCATCATCCGGCTGAAATCGCCTTTACGCAGCCAGAATACACGAATGTCGTGCGGATGGGCATCCCCGACAGCGTCAAGGTCGCTAACCCTGAAATTTATTTTCCTGACAACAAATTATTAGTCAATCGATTTCAAGATGACTTCGTTGCTAAAAATGGGAACCTGCTAGACTTCTTCTTCGATTATACTGAGAAAAAAGTGCCGAATTACCACGAAGTCTGGGTTTCATCCGCGCATCTCCCAGCTAAGAAAATGTATTTCCTGGAACTTTCTTTTGAATAGTGTGTGGCATTGCTATTAATTAGCGAAAAACCTGTATCACCGTATGCCAAAAGCACCGTTTAGTTCACCCCAATCTTGGGCTGACTAAACGGTGCTTTTAAGTCTGACCTACTTCGTCATAAAAATGTATAAATCCGAAGCAGAGACACCAATCGTGAACCGCACACCCTTAGAAGTGATTGGATCGATGGTGGTCGTCGTACTACTGTTATCCTTAGTTTCCTTTTGGAACTGCTTCATCACCGTCTTGGCATTGGCACCAGTGGTCGTCGCCATTAATGCAAACGCGGTTCCGAAGTTCTTTTGACGGGTCTTATTCTTAAAGGCCTTCGTTGGCACAATCATCGCTGCGCCCATCACGTCACCCTTTTGAACGTTCATCCGAATCTTATAGTCCTTAGTCGTCAAAACGTTGCTCAGCCCATCGCTAGGCGTCTTAGTCGGCAACAACTGCGACTTGACCTTTTGCTTAGCAGTCTTCATCGCCGCCGCAACGGCTTGTTGACTCGTCTGGAGACTAGCCGCTTGCGTCTTAAGCTTGGCCGCGGCAGTTTGTTGCGCTTGTAGCGTTTGAGCTGCCGTGGTTGCGCCAGTCCCGCCAGCCTTTAGTTGGGCTTCGGCTTTTTTGACCTTCGTCTGAATCGTGGCCTGTTGCTTCTTGAGTGCGGCACCTTCTCCCTGCAATTTTTGGGCCTTCTTCTGGTCCGCTTTGCTTAATTTCGAGGCAATCAGTGCTTGATTATAAGTCGTCGCCATCTTTTGATAACTGGCGAGCTTCTTAGCCCCAGCCACGTGGACGGTCTTTGAATCAGAACCGGCTTTGATTTTGACCGCTTGGCGGGTCGTCTTGGTCGGAACTTGAATAACGAACGTATGATTATGCACATTCGCCGTCTTTTGTTGCCCACCGTCGAGCTGATAACGAACCGTCTTGGTATTGGCTTTACCCTTAACGGCCGCAACCAGCCCATTCTGTTTGTAAGTGGTTTTCGTTGTCGATAACGTCGTTTTACCACAGCCTGCTAACAAGACCGTTAGCACACCGGCAGTCACGGCAACTAATGCTGTTTTCCGGAACAATTGACACCCCTCCTTTAGCTGAGACTAATATTACCGGTAAATTGACTATTATATAGATCGGCGTAGAAGCCATTCTTCGCCATCAACTGTTCATGATTCCCAGTTTCGACTACGGAACCATGGTTCATGACGATGATGTTGTCGGCATCTTGAATCGTTGACAAACGGTGCGCGACCACGAAGCTTGTCCGATTCTTTAAGAGCCGTTCCATCGCGTGCTGGATATGAACTTCAGTCCGTGTATCGACTGAACTCGTGGCTTCATCCAAAATCAGAATTTCGGGATCCGCAACGAACGCGCGCGCAATCGTTAATAACTGCCGTTGTCCTTGCGAAATATTTGACGCTTCTTCGTTCAGAACAGTCTGGTAACCATCCGGTAATTTCCGGACAAAACTGTCAACGTGCGCGGCTTTAGCAGCGGCGTAGATTTCATCATCCGTCGCGTCTTCACGCCCATACTTCAAGTTGTCAAAAATCGTCCCAGTGAACAGCCAAGTATCTTGGAGCACCATCGCAAAGTGTGACCGCAAATCTTCACGGTCTAAGTCACGAGTATCCGTCCCATTCAACTTGATCGAACCGCCCTTAATATCGTAGAACCGTTCCAATAAGTTGATGATGGTCGTCTTACCAGCCCCAGTTGGTCCAACAATGGCGACTTGCTGACCACGTTTCACATCCAGATTGTAATCTTTCATTAACAAGTCGTTATCCGTATAGCCGAATTGGACGTGTTGCAAACTGATCAAGTTATCCGTATCCGTTTCAGCAGGCAAGTTCGACTTGGTCTGCTTCATTTCTTCTTCGTCTAAGACTTCGAAGACCCGTTCGGCAGAAGCGACGGTCGATTGAATCGTGTTCAATAAGTTGGCCATTTGTGAAATCGGTTGTGAGAACTGTTGCGTGTATTGAAGAAAGGCTTGGATGTTCCCTAATGAGACCTTCCCATTGGCAACGTCGATCCCACCAATAATGGCGACAAACACGTAACCGATGTTGTTCAAAAACATCATCAACGGCATGATGATCCCAGAGATAAATTGGGCTTTCCATGCGGACTGATAGTAATTTTCGTTTTGGACTTCGAAGTCATCGATGGCATCTTGTTCCTTGTTGAAACTCTTGATGACCACGTGACCCGCATAGTTTTCTTCAACTTGGTTGTTCAGTAACCCCAAGCTCTTTTGTTGCGTGCCGAAGAATTTTTGTGACTTCGGTGCAATCACACCGACGACCACGACACTCAGTGGAATCGTCACGAGCGCGATCAAGGTTAGCTTCCAACTAATAGAAATCATCATCCACAGTGTCCCGATAAAGGTCACCGTACTGGTTACCGCCTGCGTCAGGTTTTGTTGTAGCGTATTGGCGATGTTATCCATATCGTTGACGGCCCGGCTCATGATATCCCCGTTAGAATGGGTATCGTAGTATGAGATCGGCACTTTTTGCATCTTGCCCTTAAACGAGCGCCGTAATTTATAAACGGTCCGTTGCGAGATCCGGGTCATGATATATTGTTGGATAAAGTTGAACAGTGCTGAGGCCAAATACATGATAATCACGATTAGAATAATCTGACCGATCTTTTCAAAGTTGATTGGATAGCCTGACTGACTGATTCCGGCCTTCTGTTGCGCAGCACCCTTCATGATTCCTTTGTAGATTTCGGTGGTTGCTTTCCCTAAAATCTTAGGCGTCCGAATCTGGAAGATAACAGATGCAATGGCAAAAATCATCACAACGGCCAAACCGACCCAACGATCTGACATGTAGCGCATCAACCGAATCGCCGTTTTCCAAAAACTCTTAGGTTTTTCAACTAAGCCAGCGTGACCACCAGGGCCATGTCCGCCAGCTGGACGTGCCGGTTTTGTACTGGTATTCTTCTCACTCATTACAGCTGATCCTCCTCTCGTAATTGTGATTTCATAATTTCTTGATAAACTTCATTATTAGCCTTCAATTCAGCATGTGTTCCCTTACCGACTAATTTGCCGTTATCGAGAACCAGAATCAAGTCAGCATCCGCCACCGTTGCGATCCGTTGCGCAACAATGACCACGACACTCTGTTGAATCTGCTTGTCTTGCCGTAATTCAGCCCGCAGTTGGGCATCCGTCTTGAAGTCCAAGGCAGAAAACGAATCATCAAAGACGTAAGCTGAGGCTTGTTTGACAAGCGCACGGGCAATCGCTAACCGTTGCCGTTGTCCACCGGAGAAGTTACCCCCGCCCTGTTCAACGTGGGCATCTAAGCCGCCTTCTTCTTTGACGAAATCGGTCGAACGGGCAATTTCAAGTGCATGCCAGATTTCATCATCAGTGGCATGTTCATTCCCAAACTGCATGTTTTCTCGAATCGTCCCAGTGAACAATGTCGCCGTTTGAGGCACGAATGAGACCGCTTGGTGTAAATCAGCTAGTTTCAATTGACGGACATCCGTCCCATCCAGCTTGATCAACCCACTTTCAATATCATAGAACCGTGGAATCAGGTTGACTAAGGTCGTTTTCCCAGACCCAGTTCCCCCAATAATCGCCACAGTTTGACCAGAATGGGCCTTGAAGTCGATATCAGCTAGTGCCAACTGTTCTGCACTTTGATACCGGTAGTCGACATGGTCGAATTCCAGCGTATGTTCCGTCGTTGCAGGCAAGGTCGTCGCCTTGTCAGGATCAGTAATTTTCGGTTCAATATTTAAGACTTCTTGAATCCGGGAAGCTGAGGCGGCCGCCCGTGGAATGAAGGCGAACACCATCGCCAGCATCATGAAGCTCATCAGTACTTGCATCGCGTAAGTCATGAAGGCAATCATGTTCCCGACTTGCATGGTTTGGCTGCTGATCAATTGACCACCAAACCAGACGATTGCGACGTTGGTTCCACTCATGATCAAAGTCATGACGGGATAAGCCAAGGCAACGATCGTATTAACTTTAATGGCATTCTGCGTGTAATCTTGGTTGGCATCTTCGAAGCGATTCTGTTCGAATTTATCTTGACGGAAAGCCCGAATAACCCGAACCCCGGTCAAGCCTTCACGAAAGACCAAGTTGATACGGTCGGTCTTGGTTTGCATCGCCCGGAAGAGCGGAATGGCAAAGGCCATGATTAAACCAATAAAGATCAACAGGACTGGAATCGACACGACGAAGATCCAAGTCAATTCATGACTCTTGGTGTAGGCCAAAAAGCTCGCCCCGACCAGCATGATTGGCGCCATGATCATCATTCGCAACGCCATCATGGCAACGTTTTGAATTTGAACCACGTCATTGGTCGTCCGCGTAATCAGCGAAGACGTCTCAACTTTATCAAATTCATCATTAGAAAAGTTGATGACCTTCTTATATATATCTGACCGCAAGTTCTTCCCTAACTGTTGGGAAGACCGCGCCGCCAAGAAGACGTTTCCAAAGGCCGCCACGACAGACAATAACGAAAATCCAATCATTTCAAATCCGATTTTCCAAATATAATCAATGTCACCAGTGGCAACCCCGTTGTTCACAATATTAGATGTCAAACTAGGTAGATTTAAGGTCGCAATGACTTGCACGATCATAAATAAAATCGCGCCAATCACCGCGGGATAAGAAATCCGACCCTTTGCTATTTTAAGCATTTACACGCTCCCCTTCATTCATTATTAAATTAATAATGCAGTATATTAATCTAACGAAAAACGGTCATCTTGTCAACCATCTTTACAAGTCTCACGCAAACTATTGTAACGCACTGACCACTAATTGGCACTTAAAAGGTATTAAGAATTCTTTAAGGCCGGTTGTGACGACTCAAAAAAAGCGCCCGCTAGCAACATTGCTAGTCAGACGCTGGTCTAATCATGATTTTAAGGCTTGTCGTGCGCGTTGTGGGACTGCACTCACCGTGACCGCTTCCCAGGAATTCACATTTTGGCCCTTGGTGTCGATTTTCAAATAGTGGCATTGTTTCAGGCGGTGGTCCGCGGTAAACGTTAACCAACGCCGCTTGCCCTGACCGTCACTAGTCCGCAGACGATAGGTGTAGACATCCTCCCCCATCTGACCCAAGTGATGGTCGATCGGCTGATTCGTCAGCCCGTAAACGGTCGTTTCAGCGACCATTGGATTGACATTATCCAATGCCATCGCAAACTCATCACCCCGATTCTTCGTCAAGGCTGGACTCAAGATACCTAGTCCAACGCCCAATAACCCCACCAGTGCAATTAAACCCAGTAACCCCTTTTTCTTCATCATGCGACTCCCCCTCGTATTAATTAAGTTAAGTTCTAAGCTTAACGGAAGTCTGGCACGAAAGACATGGTAATTAAGCTTTCTTAATTGCCTTAACAAATTACTAATGTGACTAACACTTCCTTAATTATTAAGGAAGTTATTTTAACAATAGTACAATTATTATCGCGCGACGGTCGGATATCGATTAGAATGAGAAGTAAGATAACTGGTCATTACATTATGGGGGGAACAACATGACTATTCGGGGAATCAAAGCTTTACTCAGTCTGGCACTCGGGCTGGGTCTTTTATCAGGCTGCCAAGCCGCTACGACCGCGACCAAGACAACTAGCAGCCAATCCAGTCAGACATCCAGAGTCACCACTAAACGCACGCAGAAGGCCACTCAGCGCCATTCTACAAGCCAGCCGTATCGGCATTGGCATTCTGTCAAAGTCGTCCACTTACCGATTTTAATGTATCACAGCATTTCTAGCGGTAACCAGTTACGCGTCCCAGCAAGCGAATTTCGCACCCAGATGACTTATCTGAAGCGTCACGGGTACCGCACGCTGACCGCCGACGAAGCCGTTTACGCACTCAAAACACATCGGGTCCCGCAACAAAAAATCGTGTGGGTCACGCTCGATGATAGTTATAAAGACAATCTAACGGCAGCTTGGCCGATCTTGAAACAGACCAACCAACACGCGACCATCAACTTCATTACCGGCTTCACGAACAAAAAGAATCACTTGACGCTTGCGGACGCCCAACGTATGAAAGCCTCAGGCGTCGTTGATTTTCAAAGCCACACTGTTCGCCATTTGGATCTCAATAACCTCACCTATCAAGTCCAACTGAGCGAGCTCACTTGCTCCAAAAAGTGGCTCGACCAACATCTGCAACAAAAGACCGCGGTCATCTGTTACCCAGCTGGTCGGGCGAACCAGCAGACGATCAGAGCGGATAAGCAGGCCGGCTACCAGTACGCCCTCTCAACCGCGCCAGGAATCGCCACTAGCACGCAATCACCCTACAACTTAACTCGTCAACGGGTCACACCTGGAATGTCGCTGACGGCCTTTGAGAGCCTGCTAACGGGGATACGGTAAAGCCAGTTGAGCCTTTTATTCAGTTGGTCGATTATTGGCGCTAATTTGGCAATCAAATTCAACTTGCGTGATTGTTGGACTGCTGCAATCCATGTTCACTCGTCACACTAACCGTTCGCTTGATGGAGAACCAGAAAATAGGTGCAAAAAAATCCCAGCTAAGCAAGGCGCTAGCTGGGATTATCCGTTTGATTCAATTGGGTATACTGGGCTCGAACCAGTAAATTACGGATTCAGAGTCCGCTGCCTTACCAATTTGGCGAATACCCAATAACAACTATTTAATAGTAACTTTTCCATCAAATACTGTCAAGACTTTGCTGAAATTTTATGCAGCTTTTTTGGATTTTTTCTTGTACTCAACCACGGTCATCAACTAAACTAGTCAACAAGAAGGTGAGGACTTGTCAAAGACAGAACTTGATCGGCTATTTAACCATTTTCGCCAGCAACTAATCGTCTGGGCGGTGACTGCAATTGGTTTAGCCGTGATGCGTAATTTTTTATTACCACAATTATTAACGTTTGTCTTCTGGTGCAGTGTAGCATATTGCTTACTACTTTTCATCGGCCTAGTCATCGTCACTATTTTTCGTTGGCGACGCTCATAATTCATTTGACAAGTGCCTTATCATTCGGTAAGATAATAAATGAATTTGTGCCCGCTGGTCAAATTGGTTAAGACGTCGCCCTCTCAAGGCGGAGTTACGGGTTCGATCCCCGTGCGGGTGATAAGTCGACGTCGGATGAATAATTAGAAGTAGGCTAAACGTTATGATATCAACGTTTAGCCTACTTTTATTTTGGCCTTAATTGGCAAAAATCGGCCACATTTGAGTACAACCACTCAAGTAGGCACTATCAACCAACAAAGGCACCAGTTCTAATCGTATTACGATGAACGAAGCTCTGCACTGCGTTGTGCTAATTGTTATTCGGCATTCATTAGGGTTAAAACGTGCCACTCAAATGGCTTACTGTTCGTCCGCACATGCGCGTTTTTTTGCCTTCCAAGGCAGTTGACAATCTCTGACCGCCATTGCCCAGAATGCCTGTAAGCCGGCGTAGGACAAGCCTATCACTGCATGTCTACGGTAATTCGCACTGCTTCCAGCGGTCCTCAGCTGGCTGTTTTTGAACTTCAGAACTGGCATGATTCATAACAAATTAGCCCCCCGCTCACCGCACCCAATTTTTCATTTTTCTCAAACAAAACGGTTTACGCACTCTGGTTGAGGTTTATAATAGAGATGTAGACTGTCTGTTAAGCCTTGTAAATTAGGTTCCATGTAAAGTCAATACAAAGGAGATAATGTTATTGGTATACAAAGATGTTTTTGGTATCGATCACGATGATTGTCACATTGTTCAGACGCGGCACGAGTTCAATCGGATCTTCATTATTGAAAATGAAGTCGGCTCTCGTTTTACTTGCATCAAGGACAACGCCCCACTAGAGAAAAAGATGTCTGGGCATTGGAAATATGCAAAGGCGAGCGACGCCCCGAAGAACTACGCCGTTCCTTATAAGGCTCAGAAAAACTAACAACCGGTGAAAAGAGGATTACGATGCGGCGTTATCAACCGTTAACCAAACCAGATGGGCGGGTTCCCCACTCGACTAGTCACCATACCAATCCCTATTATGGGCAACGCGGTGCCGACTGGGTCAAAAATACGAATGCTTCCCTATTCAATGCGAAGCAAACGCACTCACTAACCAAGCGTGAGACTGAACAACGCGTCAGTCAACGCGCTCGCCAACTGCTATGGCTAGTCCTGGCAATCATTGCGATGGTGCTAGGTGGTTTTATCTTATTCTCGTTGGCAATTAATTTCTAATCGTCACCAAAAAACGCAACTCAGCTTGTTTAATAAGCTGAATTGCGTTTTTTTTACTAGCCCTTGATTTCTTTTGTATCCACGAGAACCTTGCTGACCATTCAAAGCTCATCAGTTAATTCAGAGGTCCGAATGCGGCCAAATTCATCGAGGAAGTTACCCAGGCGTTCTTCATTTACTTTTTCAATAGCGCGAGCCATCTTCTCGCCCTTCTCGGTCAACGTTAAGTAGCGATACCGGCGATCATAAGGATCAATGTTAAGCACAATCAAATCATTGTTGATTAGATAGGTTAGCTTCCTTGAAATCGCGGAAGACGAAACGTGGCGGTCAGCGGCTAGCTCCTTCACCGTAATCCGGTGGTCAGTGCTATGGTCAAGATAGTAGAGAATTAGAAACTGTTCAAAGGAAATATCGGCGTCTTTCACCATCGTTTGAATAATCTCCCGTAAGTGACTTTCCAGCCATGACATTCCCACTAAGACCTTTTCAAACAGTTCATCATCGTCATACTTGGCCTTCTTGGTATTAGTCTTCATCATTATTAAAACCCCATTCATGCGTCACGTTCAAGGTATCATCAACAACCCTGCAATTACGCACGGACTTCTGCTGTTGGCATTACCGTGATTTCAAGATCACGTGTCATTTGTTTTTCGATTGCAGTTTGAACATCATGGTCCGTTACAACTAAGCTGGATAACTTGCTCTTGCCATTGATAATGTCTTGAACGTGTTGATCATTCAAATCATCAGCGGAAACGATTGGCAACAAGTGGAAGTTGTCATTAGTTGCTTTCAAGCATTGGTCAAACAACGGTGAGTTGACGCCCATGACTAAGACGCTCTTTTGTTGTTGTAAGACGGATGCTAACCACCAGTTCAATAATTGTGCTTCGGAATGGAAGACATTGGTAATGGCTTCTTCCTTGTTCACAAGTTGAATGGATAATTCGTGGTTGCTCCCATATTGCTTGACCATTGCAAGTGAGTGGTCTGGACGATAGAAGTTTTCCAACGTCACTTGTGAGTTGTTGGTCCGGTCAAGGTATTGCGTTACTGATAAGAAACCAGCGGCGTCATAGACATCCCGACGAGTAGCGATTGAGCCGTTGAAGTACGTCATGTACCAGATTGCACCATTCTTGCGGTACTTCAAGGTCATGATTGGGTTTCCTTCATCGTCAGCAATTGAAACGATTTGCTTGTCAGCATTGCGCTTGTATTGCCATGCTGGATTGTCAGGTAATTCTGGCTTAGTCTTAGCAACCGCACCCGGAACCTTGGCTTGAATCGTGTAATACATATTGTACAAACCAGTGTGCTTTTGAACCAAACCAGCCGATTGATAACTGTTCCAGATTTCTGGCAAACTGTCGTTGTAGTTAACAGTAATCACATTGGCAGCGTCTTTGACTTCATCCTTCAAGAGTCCCATGATCATTTCCATGGAAGCTTTTTCTTCAGCGGATAAGGATTGGATCAAGTCCGTGCTGAAGAGGAAGTATTTGGCTGACTGATCAAATTCTACTGGTGAAACCAAGTGAGTCGTGCCGTAGTCCGATTTTAACTTAGCATCAATACCTTCGATTTTTTGTTGCAAACCGGTAACGATCGTGGCGTTTTGATCATAGTCATGCTGTAACCGATTGATTTTCTGATTAATGAGGTTCAATGAACGTTCTTGTTCATCCTGAGCACTCTTCGTCTTGCGATCGTACGCAACCAAAGCATCTTGAGCGGTATGTAAGTCTTTTTCCGCACTCGTAATCGCGTGTTCCTTCCGTGAGCGTTCACGGGTTTCAGTCTGTTCACGCTTCTGAAGTTTCACGAGTTCACTGTTGATTGAATCACTCTTTTGATACAGGTCTTGCGCTTGCTTCTCTTGTTGCTTCATCAGGACGAATAACTTCTTCAAGTCTTGTTCGCCTTGAATGGCCTTACGCATATCAGCTTCATTTTGCTTCAAATCAGCTAATGATTGTTCGGACTGAGTGATCTTCTTTTCTAATGACTTGATCGTCTGGTCGCTCTTGGCAAGCGCCTTTTTGGCATCATCATAACGCTTTTGGGCAGCATTGATCTTCTTGACCATACCATCACGTTCAGCGTCATTAGTCGTCACCACTTTGTCCTGCTTAGATAAAGTGACCTTAGCATCTTTTAACTGTTGTTCTAAGTTTAGTTGTTCAGCGACTAACGTTTCATACTGTTGCTTTTCATGCTTACGGTCCTGAACTAATTGAACCTTAAGTTCTCCCCGTAAAGTTTGGTATTGCTTGTTTAAGTCGGCCATTTCACGTTCAATAGCAGCACTATTCTTCGCCGCCGTTTGAGTCGCACGCCGCTGGTTGACCCGGTTTTGGCCCTTAACTGGGGCACTAGTTGAAGCCGTGGTGGCAGCACTAGTTGGCCGGACACCCACAGCCGACCGGACATTAGGGGTCGTACTGCTTTGGGTTGCCTTTGGTTTTGGCTTCTGAGCAGCAACGGTTGAAGTCGCCGTTGCACGCTCAGAATGATTGCGGTAATCCTCATTCTTATCTCTGCGCTTTTTATTGAACATCTTCATAATGCAACTCCTCCATAAACTTGATTGTTTGCTCAAAGAGTAGAAGGGTCTTCGCGGACCCTTCTATCCGTTCAGCAAATAATCAAGCTATTCTAATTATTATGCTTCATGCTTGCGACGAGAAACGCCAAAGTATAGCGCTGAACCCATCAACAAGGTTGAAAGACCTAACACAGCCAAGGCTGTCCCGTTTTCGTCTTCATCGGTTTGTGGTAACGTCTTCGCGTCAGAAGTCGTGGTCTTAGTCGTTACAACTGGCTTCAATGAAGCTGCAGCCGTAGCAGGCACAACCCCACTAGTCCCGTTGCTAGTCGTTGCCGTAGTGGTTGGGGCAACTTCATCATCAGAAACGGTCGTTGCTGGTGCAGTGGTTGTACCAGTTGAACCGTTGGATGAGTTGTTGTCATCCACATCATCATCACTAGGCGTCGTTACAGGTGCAGTAGTTGGTGCAGTTGTAGTCGTACCAGTGCCGCCACCATTGATGTTGTCGCCAGTACCAGGTGCAGTGGTTGGTGCACTAGTAGGTGCTGTCGTTGGAGCAGTAGTTGGTGCAGTTGTAGGTGCAGTTGTTGGCGTAGTAGTTGGTGCAGTCGTGGTGCCGCCGTTATCATTCTTAACATAAGTTAAGGTGATCGTTGCGTCATCAGCAACCGTACCACTCAATTTACCATCAGCTGACTTGTAAGTGTAACCATCGATGGATGGTGTTGCGACCGTGTAAGTGTCCCCAACTTTGTAAGTCGTGGTCGTTGCGGTCTTGATGGTGTTACCATCTGCATCAACATAGTTAACCGTGATCGTCTTAGTTTGTTCAGTTGGTGTGGTGCTACCGTTCTTCGTGTAAACAAGGGTAACCGTGTTGCCTTTGTAAGCAATCGTCCCGGCAATCGCATCACCAGTTGAGTGATCGTAAGTGTAACCTGCGATTTCTGGTTGACCAACCGTGTAAGCTTGTCCAACGATATATTCAGTTACGCTAGATGCTTTGATAGTGTTGCCATCTGCATCAACGTAATTGATCGTCAAGTTAGCTTTGTTTTCAACAGGAGTTGTTGAATCCTTAGTGTAAGTTAAGGTAATGGTCTTGTTGCCATCAACCGTACCAGTCAAAGCAGCATCGGCGGACTTGTAAGTGTAACCATCAATTGCTGGGGTTGCAACGGTGTAAGTTGAACCGTTGTCTAACGTTTGTGAAGTAGCAGCTTTGATTGTGTTGCCATCTTCATCGACGTAGTTAACCGTAACAGTTGATTGTTCTACTGGTGTTGCGTTCTTGGTGTAAGTTAAGGTAATTGTCTTATTACCATCAACCGTACCACTCAAAGCAGCATCAGCGGACTTGTAAGTGTAACCATCAATTGCTGGCGTTTCAACGTTGTAAGTTGAACCGTTATCTAACGTTTGTGAAGTAGCAGCTTTGATCGTGTTGCCATCTTCGTCGACGTAGTTAACCGTAACAGTTGATTGTTCTACTGGCGTTGCATTCTTGGTGTAAGTTAAGGTAATTGTCTTATTACCATCAACCGTACCAGTCAAAGCAGCATCGTCGGACTTGTAAGTGTAACCATCAATTGCTGGCGTTTCAACGGTGTAAGTTGAACCGTTGTCTAACGTTTGTGAAGTAGCAGCTTTGATCGTGTTGCCATCTTCATCCACGTAGTTAACTGTAACAGTCGATTGTTCTACTGGTGTTGCATCCTTAGTGTAAGTGAAGGTAACCGTGTTACCACCAGAAACAAAGGTCCCAGTTTGAGTTGCATCACCATCTAAGGTGTAACCATCGATTGCAGCGGCGTTAACACTGTAAGTCCCGCCAACTTGAGCGGCAGTCCCATCAGCACCTTCAGTGTAGGTCTTAGAAGCTAAGATCGTGTTACCATCAGCGTCGACATAGTTAACCGTTAATTGTGAAGCTTCAGTGTTTTGTGAATAGACTAAGGTCAATTCAGTACCGACCTTGGTAATGTTGCCATCACTATCAGTCGTATCTGCAGCAACCGTACCAGTCAAGGCACTCGACTTAGTAGTGTCTAAGCTGTAGTTGCTGAATGTTGCTGGCGTAACGGTGTAAGTGTTGTCAACATCACCTTGAACCGTGGTGTCATCAGCAATCTTATTGCCGTTTTCGTCAACATAATGAACAACGACAGTTCCGGCAGCAACGGAAGTATCCATTACTTGTGTTGCGTAAGTCCATGCCGTGATTTGAGCATTGGCATCGTTGTTGTTAGCATTGGATGACAACTTGTATACAGATGTCGTACCAGTGAATTCAAGTGCAGCAGCCCGGCCACCAGTCGTTGCGTCATCGTTTGCCTTGAACGTGTACAGAATAGTGACATAATTGTCAGCATCAGTTAACTTCGTAACATCAACAGTCGCAGTTGAGGCACCCGCAGCGTAACTGGATTCCGTGCCAGATTCAGTGGCATATTCAACAGCGGTCCAAGTCCCATTACTGTTGGAACCATTTGGTGCGATTGAAACTTGACCAGAGGCGTTTGCCCAATCAAGTGCTTGGCTCTTAGTTAAGCGAATGGCAACAGCATAAGTGTGACCAGCTGTAACTTTGATATCCGTCCCATCAACATTAGTCTGAATATATTGTGCTTGGTCTTGTAAGTGACCTGAGCCAGTAGAAGTTGCGGCACTTGAAAGCGTCCCAGCATCAACGGATCCATCAGCAGTCTTATCTGCAGCTTGTGAAGCAGGTGCAGTAACCGTTGGTGCGGTCGTTGAAGCCGTAGTCGTTGCAGTTGCTGAAGAAGTTGCGGCAGCTGAAGTTGGTGTTGCAACGGCAGCTTTTACCGTACTCTTAGCTGTAACGGCGCTAGCAGTTGAAGCAGCATCACTGGCTGGTGTGGTTGCACTAGCTTGGGCTGCAGAGCTGGCAACAGTTGAAGTAGCGGTTGAAGTTGCAGCTGAACTTGCAGCACTGGTTGTTGAAGTTGCCGTTGAGCTAGCAGCGCTAGTCGTTGAAGTAGCGGCACTAGCAGCTGAAGTAGCGGTACTCGTTGAAGATGCAGAACTGGCATCCGAAGCAGCTGCTTGGCTAGTTGATGAAGCGCTAGTCGCATCCGAACTAGCATCACTTGCAACTTGTTCCGTGGTGGTATCGGCGTTAGCCGTGGTATCAGCAGAAGCATTAACATTAGCGAATACAAGGCCTGCAGCTAAAGCTAAAGTCGTGGCCCCAGCATAGACCCAGCGTTTGCCATCTTTATACATCTTTACCCGATAAATTGAATCACCGGTCATTTTTTGATTATCTTTTGACATATGGAATCCTCCCCGAACACTCACGATTTTCCGCTCTTATGTAAAATGATGGGTGACAAATCGCTTGCCAGCCCATCATCTTAGTCGCGCTTATCGTGTTGTGTTTAATAACACCATAACGATTTTGTTGGCATTTTCAGTTATATTTAACGAATTAGCCCTTGATAGCAGCGATTACGTTTAAGATAAAACTGTGTAAACCACCAAAGATGTCGTTGGAAACACTTGATGTATATGATGATGTGTGCGTACCTGGTAAAATATGGAAATCATTGAAAAAGCTCATGATCTATTCCCCTTTATTGTTAGTTGGTTGATTAATTAGCCTTTGAATGCAGCAATCACGTTCAATACGAATTGGTAGAACGTGCCAAGTGGTTGGTTGCTTACATAACTAGTGTGTGATGAAGTATGTGTACCTGGTAAGAAGTGCAAATCTGAAAAGAAACTCATAATTATATCCTCCCTCATTATTTAATTAATATCAAGATATTAATTAATAAAACAAATAATTAGTTTATCTGAACGAATTAACCCTTGAAAGCAGCGATTAAGTTCAAGATGAAGCTGTGTAAACCACCGAAGATGTCGTTGGAAACACTTGAAGTGTATGATGACGTATGCGTACCTGGTAATACGTGGAAATCGTTAAAGAAACTCATGTTTGTATCCTCCTATGATTGTGTGATTACTTCTTGAAAGCAGCGATCAAGTTCAAGATGAAGCTGTGGAAACCACCAAAGATGTCGTTTGAAACACTTGAAGTATATGATGACGTATGCGTACCTGGTAATACGTGGAAATCGTTAAAGAAACTCATGTTTGTATCCTCCTATAAATTAACTGTGATTATTTGCTGAATAAGCTCTTGATTGCTGGAATCAAGTTTAAGATGAAGCTGTGGAAACCACCAAAGATGTCGTTTGAAACACTTGATGTGTATGATGACGTATGCGTACCTGGTAATACGTGGAAATCGTTAAAGAAACTCATGTTTGTATCCTCCTATAAATTGACTGTGATTATTTGCTGAATAAGCTCTTGATTGCTGGAATCAAGTTTAAGATGAAGCTGTGGAAGCCACCAAAGATGTCATTTGAAACACTTGATGTGTATGATGAAGTATGCGTACCTGGTAATACGTGGAAATCGTTAAAGAAACTCATGTTTGTATCCTCCTAAATTGACTGTGATTATTTGCTGAACAAACTCTTGATTGCTGGAATCAAGTTTAAGATGAAGCTGTGGAAGCCACCAAAAATGTCATTGGAAACACTTGAAGTGTATGATGACGTGTGGGTTCCTGGTAAGAAGTGCAAATCAGTAAAGAAACTCATGAATAACTCCTCCTTTGTCGTTAATAATTAAATCCTCAGGCCTTCCCAAACATGTGAAGAGCTTGATTAATGGAAACAAATTAAGGTTGGCAATCAGTCGGTAAAGCCGTTTAAAAATCAAACTGCTTGATTATCAGTTTGAATCACGACCCGTTCATAATTGAACTAACCTTTGATTGCGGCGATCACGTTCAATACGAATTGATAGAACGTCCCAAGTGGTTGGTTGCTAACATAACTCGTATGTGATGACGTGTGGGTTCCAAGTAAGAAATGTAAATCACTGAAGAAACTCATGGTTATATCCTCCTTATGAAATTTACAAATCATCCGTTGATCAGCAAACGATAATCAGCAATTTAATTTAATCTGTTAAATAACTAATATCGATTACTAATGCGAATGTGAAACAAGTAACCTGGTTTACGGTTTAAATCTTAACCAATTCTCCCCACAATCGTCAATAAAAATTCTAATATTTGAACAAATACAGGCCGATATCATATTCAATCAGTAAATGTGCATACTATAGACTACTTACGCGTTTCATCAACCCCCTCAAAATTGTCTCAATATCAATATATTTTATATTCTGCCAATATCAGCAACCATCTCAGAAAGCGGTTAAACCGTTGGTAATACTGTAATTCGTTCAACTGGTGAACCCCCGTCAGGTGTCGTTAGTTTCCGATTTTTCGGCCAGACCAGGTCGATTTTTCGAACCAAAATTTTGATTATAAAAGTGCCAAATTTGACGATATTATTAAAATTATTAATACTTTTGACGATTTCTCTTCACATTTTAGTGAATCACCAATCCATTACTATCCAGTACAATACATAAAAATCAGTAAAAAAAAGTGGTTATTGCACTGTTCGTACAATAACCACTTACTAATCACAGCAATCGATAATCAGCTGTGACGAATTTAACCATGTTGATACTGTAACCGATAAAAATCACGATAACGGTCATGCGTTGCGAGTAACGTGTTATGGTCCCCGTCACCTGTAATCCGGCCATCCTCCATGAACAGAATCCGTGGGTAGGCTTCAATCTGATTCAAACGGTGGACGATCGTAATCGTCGTCAAATCTGCGGGCAAGGTCGCCAGTAGTTGCGTGACCCGTTCTTGGTTCTGATTATCCAGACTAGCAGTCGCTTCATCCAAAATCAGCAGGGATGGTTCGCGAACCAGTGCCCGGACGATGGCAAGCCGTTGTCGTTGCCCACCAGAGACGTTCAGCCCCCGTTCACCGACATCTGTATCCAGGCCAGCCGATAGTTCTGCCAGCCAGTCTGCTAAGCCGACCTGCGCCAACAAGTCGCTGAGACGTTCATCTGAGACGGCTTGGGTCGAACCGAGTAACAAATTATCCCGAATCGTCCCTGGCATCAAGTCAACTTCTTGGCTGACATAGCCGATCCGGTCCCGAATCGACGGCACCGTATAGCTCGTCATTGCCTGACCATTAACGTTTAACTCCCCACGCGTTGGGGTGTAGTAGGATTCGAGCAGCGAGACCAGGGTCGTCTTCCCGCTCCCACTTTCGCCAATCAACGCGATTCGTTCCCCACGTTGAATTTGCATGTCAATATCCTTGAGGACTGGTTTATCCGGTTCATAGCCAAAGTCAACGTGATCGAAATCAATCGTGTTGATCGACGTCAGCGTTTCACCGCTGAGCCGCTTATCTTCGACCGGACTATCCAAAATGTTGTCGATCCGTTCCGTGGCTCCGACAGTCTGTTGTAAGGCCGTCACTAAACCAGTAACACTACTGAGCGGCGAAATCATTTGCACAGCGTACATTAGAAACGCCACTAAACTCCCAATCGTCAACGCGTTAGTTTGGACTAAAATCCCACCATACACGATGATGATGAAGATGGCAGCCAGTAACATGATGTTCAAAACGGGGTTCAACACCGAAATCAATTTGATTTGGCGAACACTAAAGCCCTTGATACGGTCAACTTGGTCTTTCCCCTGTTGTTTGAGGGCTTTTTCAGCGACCATCGCCTTGACCAGCCGGTTCTGACCAATCATCTGGACGGCCGCGCTATTCAAATTGGCCGTTTCCTTTTGAATCGCCTTTGAAATTCGGGCTAAGACTTGGCCCATCGGCACGATAATCACGGCCATTAGTGGTACCACAATCAAAATAATAATCGTTAAACGGAAGTTCAATAGTAACATCAACGTTAACGAGCCAACAATCGAGATAATCCCGTTGATGGCGTTCGAGAACTGGCTGGAAATCAATTCAAAAATCGTGGACGTATCATTGACGACCCGACTTGAGAGCTCCCCCGTTCGGTTGCGGTCAAAGTATGGAATCGGTAAATCAACGATGTGTTGCCAGAGCGCACTCCGCAACGTTGAGACTGCGTCGACCCCCGTATAACTGAGCAAAAAGCTCGAAGCGACACTGGCGAATAGTTGGACCACGATGACGATTGCCAGCTTGCTCAGTAATTGTCCCGAGGTCCCGTGATTGAAGGCATCGATAAATTCCTTCAACATCAACGTGATGCCCAGGCTACAAATCGTCGCCACAAACGACAGCAGGATACCGACGATAAATAGGCCTTTCTTCGGGTGCGCGTGCGTCATGATCAGCCGCAGTAGGTCGCGCGTGCCATACTTGGCCGGCTTTTGCTTAGCCGATGACGTGATAGGCGTTTCCATTAGTTGTAACTCCCCTCATTGCTTGAATATCCGGCTGAATCACATGATTATTCCACCGTTGCCAAATCATCGCCTCCGAGAAGCGACTACTGTTGCCATAGGCGTGTTCACTCATTTGTGCGAGCTTGGCTGGATGCTGCAAGAGCTCCAGGATGACCTTGCCTAACTCGACCAAATTGTTCGGTGTAATCAGTCGGCCATTGACACCATCTTGAATCATGGTCGATGGCCCATACTTGATGTCATACGACACCACGGGCACCCCATGGCTCAGACCCTCTAAGATACCGAGGTTAAACCCTTCATATTGGCTCGTGAGCACCATCAATTGAGCCGTATTATAGATTGGCTCCAGGTCGGCTTCAAAGCCCTTAAACGTGATAAATGACTGCCACTGTTGTGAACTGACTAGCGCCCGCAAGCGATTTTCTTCTTTAAACCCGGTCCACGAATCACCGTAGCCGTAGATGTCTAACGTCACATTCGGCTGCTTTTCATGAACGTAAGCGACCGCCTTGATCAACTGTTCTAGGTTCTTTTCAGCTGAAAGTCGGGCCACCGCAATGACTTTACCATCAATTCGCGTCTTAAAGTCGACGGGTTTTGATGCTAATTGTTCATCGCTAACGCTACCGACCGGAATCGCAATCGTCGGAATGACGTTGTGGATATGATTGGTCATATCATCGCACTCATCCTGCGTCGACATGATCAGCCCAGACATCTGGCTCGCATGATCTAAGCCAATCTGGGTATACGGCACGATTGGTGAATTGACGACGTCCAAAGGATCCAACGTGAAGTTACTGTGCAAAAATTCATACTTGCGCGCTGCCGTCGTCATTTTAACGATTGGATTCATCCCGGCATCGCTGCGGTCGACGATCATGGTGCCGTGGCCGCCGTATTCCGTATTCAACGCGTCGAGGAAGAATGCGGTCAGTTGATCCCAGTCTTCAAATTCGTAATTTTGACCGTGATAATTCAACAGACGTTGGTGCGTCGCGACGGGTTGTTGCTTGGCATTCGGCCGGAAGAACGTCTCTAACACGGGCTGCTGCTGCAAATTGCAGTGTTGTTCCAAGACGATGTTCTGATGTTCATCAAAATACTGGGCCACCGTCAAGAAGCCCCGCGTATCATAGTAATCGCGCCGGCTGACCGCCCCTTGCGGATTAAAAATGTCGACGTAATCGAGATAGCCGTCATTGTTGAGCATCAACGCTTTTTGCCGTTGTTCGCGCTGAATCACGTCAAATTCATTGGGGCTGACCCGTTCCAAGGTCTCTCCAGTGACCCGCGGATAGTTGGCCGCCGTTAACGGTTCCCCCTCATAATCAGTGGTACCTTGGAAATAATCGTACATGTTCACTTGAAACTCATCATCATAACCAATTTTTTTCATATTCTGATGCAAGTCGCGTACAAAGTTCCGGGTGACGATCAGTGCCGGGACCCGATGCTTCGTAAACAACTTTTGCCGCTGAATCATCGCCAATTCAATGGCCGATGGCAGCGAATCAATTTTACTCGTAATAAAGAAATACATTCACTCCGCCCCCACTTTTATTCATGTGATAAACTTTCGACCGGATCTAACCGGGCGGCCATGTGGGCTGGTGCTAAGGCGGCCAGCAGACTAATTACGACGCTGACAGTCACCCCACCGAGCATGGCTGCACCGGAGATTCGAACGATTGGATACTTAATCAGACTGTAAATTGCCATGTTTCCAAGTAATTGCCAACCTTCTGCGAATAGCAAGCCCATCACGGCGGCTAAGACACCAATCGTCAAGGCTTCCGCGAAGAACAGGTGGCTAATATCGTGCTTGCGGGCACCCAGCGCACGTAAGACCCCGATTTCACGTGTCCGTTCTGACACACTGACATACAGCACGACAATAATCATGATGGCTGAAACTAATAAGGCAATGCCGGCCACCCCAGTTAATACGTTAGTGGCTAAACGAATATACGTATTCAATGAATCAATTAAATCACCGATTCCCGTATAGTTATACTGTTGCTTCTTATTGTTACCCTTGATGGCCTTGATCTTGTGTTCAACTTGCTTAACATGCGACAATTTGTCGATTTGGACGATGGCAAAGTTTGGCCGGTATTGGACGTTTTTATCACTCAACATCCGTTTGACCGTCTTCGGTAGGACGACAACACTGGTGTCATCACTGCCCGTAATCCCACTGACCGTGACTGTCTTGTTGACCGTGACGGCTTGATTCTTGCGATTAACCGTTGCCATTTTAAGCGTCAGCTTCTTGTTCAACGCTTTTTGATAGTCCTTTTTACCGACCATCTTCTTGGCCAACTTCCGACCAATCAAGACTTCGTTGTTGCCAGGAAGCGTCCCGTTCTTGATCGTTTTGTTCAAGATCGTCGGATTATCCGTCTGAAGACTCGCTGTGACCGTGGTCTTCTTATAGCTGGCCTGCGCACTGGTGTAATAGCCCAATTCCGCAGACTGGACGTGCTTGATTCCCGCCAATTGTTTGGCATTAGCTGCCGTCACTTCCGCATTTTTAGCCGCGGTCACTTGTTCTTGATTGACAGCGTTCTTATATTCAGCGGCCGTAGTGGCTTTTTTCCGCGCGGCCGTGCTGACTTTACTCGTCTTTTTCGAGACCTGCACCGCTGTCGGATTGACTTGCGACGTAATCTGATGATTCATGTAATTTTGAATCCCCGAACCGAGCCCCAGCATGACGACGATACTACTGATTCCAATCGATGAGCCAAAGATAATCAGTAAGTAACGCAGCCACATCCGGCGCATATGCTGCATCGACATGTGGAACATTTGCCGAAAGCCCAGCGTCCGGTACTGCATCGGTTGCTTTTCGACTTCATCAAACGGTGCCCCGATGACTAATTCATCGTGAATTTGTCCATCATCCAAATGCACGATGCGCGTCCCATAGTCGGCAACTTCTTGCGAGTGGGTCACTGTGATGACCAACTTACCTTCCGCCGCAATCGAATAGAGGATGTCCATGACTTCCTGGGTGTTTTCACTATCCAGGGCCCCAGTTGGTTCATCCGCAATAATAATGTCCGGATCACTCGCCAGTGCCCGCGCGATTGCGACCCGTTGCTTTTGCCCACCGGACAATTCATTGGGATATTGATGCGTCTGTTGTTCCAACCCGACCCGTTTTAACAGATCCTTCGTTCGCTGCACCTGTTGCGCATGCGGTTCTTTGGTCATCTTGAGCGATAACATGACGTTATCAAGGACAGTTAAGTAACTTACCAAGTTGAAGTTTTGAAAGATAAACCCAATCGTTTCACGGCGATACCGGTCCATTTGGCGGACATTCATCGAACGCAAAGACTGACCATCAAGTAACACATCCCCGTCGTAATGATGATCTAGTCCCCCAATGATGTTCATCAGCGTTGATTTCCCACCGCCGGACTCCCCAAGAATTGAAATAAACTCCCCACGATCAAAGTTTAAATTAATGCCTTTCAAGATGACATTTTCTTGGTGATTTAAGGTATAGGCCTTACGAATATCATGTAATTCTAAAAAGCTCATATATGTACCTCCACTATTTTTTATCGGACATTCCCCACGATGCTTTTCCTCAGTATTAACATTGCGATTTTTGGTGAATGATGTAAAGTGTTATTGAATACCAGGGTTCAACGTTCATTATCAAAATTATAATTACTCCAAACCCGATAGCAGCGCGTGTTTGCTAGTTACAATTTGTAAAATATTGCGGTTTAGCGGTCGTATTTAAATCAAAAATTTTCATATTCTGTCGGGACAGTTGGTACCCCAGCTGCGTCTAAATTAGCATGAGCTTGGTGTCGAACCCCACAGTTTCAAGGTGTACACAAAAACGGGTAACCACTGCGATTGATGGTTACCCGTTTATGACTAATTTGATGACTCGTATAGACCGTCTTTGATACTCACCCGGCACGCACGATTGAAGGTCTCGATTTCATTTAAAAAACGACCGCTTCGTCACGACGCGATAAATCGCATCCGCCAGCCCAGTCACAAAGACCACGATTAGGCCAGCGAACTGCAACCACGGCACCTGTTGTTCGATGGCTTGAACTTCACTGCCGAGCCAGAAGACGATCAACCCGACGACAATAATAATACTTTCGATAATGTTTAATTTTCGCATTCTGAACTCCTCTTATGCCGCCCCACCATTCAGTTTCTGGCCGGTAGCGGGCTTAACTTTGATATAGGACTATTATAACCTGCCGGACTGGAATGCGCAGGTGCTTTTCGGGGTGATTCTGCGGAAATTTGCATGGGTGGCATGTGGCATACTGACTGGGGGACAAATTGGTGTGGCTTATTTATTTTCATTAAATATATGATATGATTGATTTTGCGTTGCGTTTTTATTTACATATCAGTAGAAATAGATGCCAAGCTTGCGCTCAAGCAACTATTCCAAACTATCACGTATCGGGGAAAATAACGTGCTAGTTTGTATCGTCGTAACTGTTAAATGAACAATTCATATTTGGAGGAATTATGGACACTTTTGCCGAGATTATGTTTTTCATCTCATTATTGATAACCATCTACTTTATCTGCCGGGGAATTTTCAATCTTATTAAGGGTGGCGGCGCCAAACAATCATTTAAGTATGGTTTAATCGCGCTGGCTGCTTCTTTGCTGTTTGTAATCGTCGGCATAATCGCCAATCCAGTCAAGACGACCACAAGCCACCAAGACAGGATTGCAAAGGCCCAAACGAGTCGGACATCAAAGAGACACACTTCAGCTAAAAGTGCTGATAACAGTGCTAGCAAGAAACAGTCTAGCAAATCCAGCAGTAACAAAGCTAATTCCAAGAAGTCCACTTCTCATAAATCTAGCACCAAAAAAGTTAATTCTAAGAAGTCTGCTTCTCACAAAACCAGTACCAAAAAAACGAGTTCCAAGAAGTCTGTTTCTCACAAATCCAGTAGCAAAAAAGTTAGTTCAAAAAAGTCTACTTCTCACAAATCTAGCACCAAAAAAGCTAGTTCTATGAAGTCCGCTTCTCACAAATCTAGCACCAAAAAGCAGACTTCAAAGAGCAACCAGGCCACTAAAAAGACAATGGCCCAAAAATCTTCAAGCAAGCGTGAGTCTAAAAGCAAAAAGGCTACTAAAAAGCACTATAATTTCAGTAAAATTAAGCTTGGTATGACTAAATCACAAGTGATTGCCATTCTAGGAAAACCCACAGACCAAAACTCAAGCACACTTATTTACGGATCAGCTGACTTGGATTTTGATCATGATAAATTATTTGATGGCTCTCCTCGTAAAATCCACAAAGCTGCCAACAAAAAAGCAAAGGCTGAGGCTAAAAAAGCTAGTCGTAAAAAAGTAAATGCAAGTCAACTCAAATCATTTGCAAAAGCCTTTGGTCAAAAGGATGTCGAAACCTTACAAAGAAATGTCGGCATTGCGTACTCATCGACTGAAACGCCTCAAGGCATGGCTTATGGCTGGAAAACCAATTATGGCATGTTGTATCGTCTGGATGATAGCGAGACTGGTCTGACACACGTTTATAAAGGCGGTCTCGGTGACGATGGAACCGAACTGTATGTTGGACAGACAATCAAGCAAAAACAACGCAGAAGTTATTACTACTATTAATGCGTGAAGCAATTAATCAGTTGCTTTCACAACAGTATTTGCAGATGTCTAACTGCTTTTAATTTGCTAATCGCACATTCAACCAAATTAACGCCGACCATTACGTTAAAACACAAACTTATTAAAAGCACCCGAACACTGATCTTTTGGCTCTGTGTCAACAAGGATCAATCAGTGTTCGGGTGCTTTTTGTTATCAATTAGGCTTTCGATAAATCACACAAAAAAGCCCCAAAACGACCTAATTCGTTGGAAACATGACCACGAACATGACCATGTAAACGAATTAACGTTTTGGGACTCTTGTTTTTAAGCTCTATCTATATGCTAGAAAGCCTTATTTATCAAGGCGTGCAGTTAACTTCTTCGTTAATTCTTCATAGCCAGGCTTGCCAAGTAAAGCAAACATGTTGTTCTTGTAAGCTTCAACACCTGGTTGGTTGAATGGGTTGATACCATTCAAGTAACCAGAGATGGCAACAGCAGCTTCAAAGAAGTACATCGTGTAACCTAAGGTGTAGGCATCCTGTGAAGGAATGTTAACGACCATGTTAGGAACACCGCCATCAACGTGGGCCATGATAACCCCTTCGAAGGCTTTAGTGTTAACTTGAGCCATCGTCTTACCTTCAAGATACTTCAAACCATCAAGGTTTTCGGCTTCCTTAGGAATGTCAACGTCGCTAGTGGCGTTGTCAACTTTAACGACCGTTTCCATCAAGTTACGACGACCTTCTTGGATATATTGACCCAAGGAGTGTAAGTCGGTCGTAAAGTTAGCTGATGATGGGTAGATCCCCTTTTGGTCTTTCCCTTCGGATTCACCCATTAATTGCTTCCACCATTCTGAGAACATCGCCATGTTTGGTTCGTAATTTTCAAGAATTTCAGTGGTATAGCCCTTCCGGTACAAAATGTTCCGGTAAGCAGCATATTGGTAAGCTTCGTTTTTAGTTAAGTCAGCATCTTTGTATTCGTTTGAAGCGTCAGCAGCACCCTTCATTAATGAATCGATGTCGCCACCTGAAACGGCAATTGGTAATAAACCAACTGGGGTTAAGACAGTGAAGCGGCCACCAACATCATCAGGAATAACAAAGGTTTCGTAACCTTCAGCGTCAGCTTCTTGCTTCAAAGCACCACGTTTGCGGTCAGTAGTGGCATAGATCCGGCTCTTAGCGCCTTCTTCACCATACTTCGCGATCAAACGTTCCTTGAAGACACGGAATGCGATTGAAGGTTCAGTCGTCGTACCAGACTTCGAAATGATGTTAACAGAGAAGTCGCGGTCGCCAATCAAGTGAATCAAATCGTTGACGTATGAAGATGAGATTGAGTTCCCAGCAAAGACAACTTGTGGGAATTTACGGTCTTCACGTGAAAGTGATGACCAGAAAGTTTCGTGTAAGAATTCAATGGCTGCCCGTGCACCGAGGTATGAACCACCAATCCCGATTACAACGAGGACGTCAGAGTCGTCTTGAATCTTCTTTGCAGCGGTTTTGATCCGTGCAAATTCTTCCTTATCGTAATCTGTTGGTAAATTTAACCAGCCGCGGAAATCATTACCGGCGCCGGTTCCTTCACGCAGCTCCTTATCAGCAGCTGTGACCATAGCTTGCATTTCGCCAAGTTCGTTGTCATGGACGAACTTAGTTAAATTAGAGCTGTCAAATGAAATGTGTGCCATTTACTATTACCTCTTTCTTTACGTATTTACATGTCATATTATACAATAGCTCATCGCATAATGAAAAGCGCTTCCCCCCTTTTTTCGTAAATTTTCGCAATTTATGTAAAAAATAAATATCCTTATCAACAAAAAAGGTGCTGATAACTAGACGTTACCGCACCTTTGACGAATCTTCTTAAATCATAAATTACAATATTAATGTTTTAGTAAAGTTTTACTAAGCCTTCATCAACGAGAGGGCCACGCCACCCACGATGACTAAAATCGAACCGATGACCACGTAGACCATTTCACGCTTGGTTTTATGTTCACCTAAGAGGTAGATACTCCCGAACGTGGAAATAACGATTCCCATTTGTGACAGTGAGTAAGCCACCGCTTGGCCAATCTGTGCCATTGCCATGAACATGAAGAGATTCCCCACGCCCCAGACAAGGCCAGTCACGATGTTACGATACGTTGCCTTAACGACCCACGGCTTGTCTTTGAAGGACCAAATCAAGGCCCCGAGCAACATCCCGACAGCTTGTGGCATCACGACTGCTTGCGCATTGACATTACCATAATGGACAACGATGGTATAACCAGCGTAACCAATAGTAGATAAAATCAAGGCACGAATCCCAACGCCCCAGTTTTCGGAAGCACTACGGTTCGGGTCAGTCTTATCAGTTAAGGAAGTCAGTACGGCCCCAGCAATCAACACGATAACGGAGATCGAGCCGATCCAGTACATATTACCATGCCATTCGTTAAATAACAGCACCCCAGCCAACGCATTGGCAACCAGTTGCATCCCGGTTGAAATTGGGGTCGTCCGTGAGATCCCGACGGCTTTCATTGACGTAAATTGTTGCCCTTGACCAATACTCCAGAATAACCCTGAAACGATCCCAATCAACCAAATTTTGCTTGTTAAAGATGGTTGTTCAACTGCCCAGAGTGCTAAGCCGAATACTAAGGCCCCCATGGTCATCCCAAGGGTCTGTTGCCGGGCGGTTCCGCCCATTCGACCACTAATTAAGCCGATACTGCCCCACGCGATCGCGGGGATCAGTGCAATTAGAATTCCCATTACTAATAATCCTCATTTCTATGTTTTCTCTCTTGCCATACGACAAAGAAATATTTTACCAGTTAAGTAACCGTTTTACCAGTCACAATCAGGGATTCAGCACTAAATATAATTATATTTATATTTTCATGAATTCGTTTTCTTTATCGATAGAGACCGTTTTCAATTAATGAAAACGGTCCCCGAAATTACGTTTAAAATTTTTTTATTTGCAGGCAAAATGATGCCGAAAAACTTACTTATCGAGCGTCAAAACGAGTACTTTTAAGTAGTTACTTGCCAAGTACGCCTTGCGCGTCACAAAGTCTGCTGGTAAGCGGAACGTCTCACTCAGCGTAAAGTGCCGGTCGCTGCCAACAAAGGCTGCCGTGACCGCAGCTTTAAACTTCTTCATTGAGAAGTTGTTGGCGGTCGTCGCAATCACCAGTTGGCCATCACGCCGAACAACTGGCAACGTAGCGGTCAATAAATCCGTCAAGTCAGTGGCAACTTGGAACTTCTGCTTCTTGACCCGTGCAAAGGTCGGTGCCGTCACAACGACCACATCGTAACTTAAATGATGCTTTTGCGCATAGTCCAGGTAGCGATTGACTTCAATTGCCCGAATTTCTTGCTTGTCTGGGTCGATATTGTTGACTGCTAATTGGTCTGCAGTTTCCTTAGCGCCCTTCTTGCTCGTTTCAATCGAGATCGTTTTAGCGGCGCCGGCAACTGCGGCAGCAGCCGTCACCCCATTCTCTTGACTAAACAAGTTCAAGACGGTCTTACCTGGCAATTCTGCCCCGGCTAACCAGTCGCGAATTGGTCGCATGTCGAGTAACAAGCCTGTGGTCAAATCATCTGCGAGATGTACCGGATAAGTCACATCGCCTTCCGTTACCAGCAATGGTTCGGGCGCCGCTTCACCAGTCACTAACTGGCTCTTCAGGTTAGCTTCTTCCACGTTGAAACGCAACTTGGCATAGATCCCCTTGAACTGATGGTCAGTCGCTGCTTCAAAGGCGGCGTAGATCATTTCACGTTGTTGATAGACGCCTTGCGCATACCAGGTAAAGACATAATAATCTTGATACCGGTCAATGGCTAGGCCACCCAGACCGTCACCATCGGCATTGAACACCCGTTGTGGTAGCTGTGGGTCCAAGCTAGTTGCCCGCCGGACCAAGGCTTGTTTGAACAGCTTGCGGAAGTAGTCAGTCGTTGGCGTCTCGCTTTCATCTAAGCTCAGCACCCACCCTAATTGCCGGCGATGCTTGGCGACTAAGGCGTAACCCATAAATTGTGAGCTGGCCATTAACGCGATAAAAGAACCGTCCGTTAACTTCATTGAAGGATCTTTTAAGTCATCTTGGACGAGCAGTGGATAGCCGTCCTTGACCTTACGCTGGGAATTACCCGTAATTTGTACTCTTTGCATATTAATTGTTTCTCCTATTCATTCTAAAACTTATCTACACTAGTCATGACGCGCTGTTGTGCCTTGTTAAGGGTAACATATTTAGGCCGGAAGCGCGAGGTGCAACGGCCTAATGACGCATTAAGTCCCAAACGTGTGACGTATTCAAACATGATTAGCTGGGCTCGTCGACAGTTGTGTTGCCAGTCACAGCTTCCCCTGACCCGCGCCACTTACGCCTCAGTCAGGGTTCATGGCGACAAAAACCGGGCTGGCACGTAACGCCACACCCGGTTCGTTTAAATCATTAATAGGCCATTCAGTCGTCATTAACGAACACTAATCATCCATGATTGGTTTGTCATACCCGTCATCTGGGAAGGTCACCGTGAAGCGCGTCCCTTCATTCTCAGCACTATCTACTTCAATCGACCCACCATGTTGTTGCACGAGTTGGTGCGAAATCGCGAGCCCGAGGCCAGATTCACCATACTTGGTACTCTTCCGCGATGGATCAGCCTTATAGTAACGTTCCCAAATATTCTTGACCTGATCCGGTGTCATGCCGATACCGTGGTCTTGAATGGAGATGACCGTCGCGTGCTCAGTTCGTTGACCAGTCACTTCGATGGCACTACCTTGTGAGAATTGGATGGCGTTCTGCATGATATTAAACAACACTTGAACAAAACGGTCATAGTCAGCCCAGACCGGCAGTTTATCAGGCGCAGTCAATACAAAGTGATCATCCGCGGCGTCAGCCTTCTTTGTGAGTTGTTCAACTAAGTTATGCAAAACTTCAGCGCCGTCAAAATTGGTCTTGTTCAAAGCAATCTGACCGGTCCGAATCTTTTCATAATCCAGGTTCTCATTGACTAACCGGATCAAACGTTTCGTTTCATTTTGCATCAGTTCAATTGAATGGGCCTTATCCTCTTCCGGAATCGCGTCATAAGCGAGGCCTTCCAGAATTCCGTTGATGGTCGTCAGCGGTGTCCGCATTTCATGAGCAGCATCCGCCATAAATTCACGTCGCCGTTTTTCTTGGCGTTTGATTTCTTCATTAGATTCACGCAAGGAGCTGACCATGCCGTTGAAATCATCGGCCAAATCATCGATTTCGTCCTTGTGATTACTGTCCACTTGAATATCAAAATCGCCATTGGCAACGGAGTGCGTTGCATACCGCAACCGGTTGATGCGCCGGACGGAATACCGTGCTAGGACGTAACTCAGCAGTAGGGCCGCAATCCCAGAGACCAGCAACGCGATGAACAGGTTCTTTTCAATCTGTTGCTCACTCGCCTGTAAGGTCTGTTCGAAGGACCCGATTGAAATCGCACCGACGAACTTCTTAGTACTGCCATTCTTATAGAACAACGGCACGAGCACATCAATCGTTCGCAGCGACGGCGTATTCACGGGTTGGTCGCGGTTACGCGTCCGGAAAGTGACGTGTGGCGACTGGGTAATGATCTTATTTTGCTTCAGCTTTTTCCAATCCTTGGCTGAAATCTTTGGATCATAGATCGACCCACCCGGGGCACTATCCATCGACGCACCAATGCCAGTCGGATAAACCAGCTTCTTATTCGCGTCATAGACCGAAAAATGGATGTGTTGATCCCGTAAAATTACCGTACCATCGCTTAAGAACTGCTGATTGAAACCCACGACTTTGTTGGTTTTCGTATTGTAGCGAATCGCTTCTTTTTCAATACTCGCGGCATACTGTTGTAGCTGTTGCCACGAATTGTTATAGAGCATCGTTCTGGTGGTTCGAATAAACGAAAACCCCAGGACCACGATCACCGTGATAATCACGGCAAAGAATGCCAGCATTTGTTGATAGATCAGTTTCATTGAGCGTCAACTCCACTATCATCAAACTTGTAGCCGACCCCCCAAACCGTCTGGATGATTTGTGGACCAGCCTTTTCAATCTTCTGCCGTAACTTCTTGATGTGGGCGTCAACCGTCCGCTCATCACCGTAGTATTCATAGTCCCAAACGAGTTGTAACAGCTGTTCCCGTGAGAAGACTTGCCGTGGCTTTTGGGCCAGCGTCTTCAATAAGTCAAATTCTTTTGGTGTCAAATCTTGAATCTGGACACCGGCTAAGTAAGCTTCACGCGTCTTCGTATTGAGCTTAAAGTGGTCCGTCTGTACATCAAATGAACTGACTGCATTGGCCGGTTGCTCAGCAGGCGCCGTCTTGGCCAAGTCTGCCCGCCGGTGTAATGCTTTGATCCGGGCGATCAGCGTAATTGGTGAAAATGGCTTGGTGACATAGTCGTCAGCACCCATTTCGAGGCCCAGTACTTGGTCACTTTCTGAGTCACGAGCCGTCAACATAATAATTGGTACAGTTGGAGAAGCCTTGCGAATATCCGCACTAACTTGCATCCCATCTTTACCGGGTAAGTTTAAATCAAGTGTCACCATATCCCAACCGTTGGGATCTTCGTTGAACATCTCAACGGCTTCATTACCATCATAAGCAAAGTGGGCGTCCCACTGTTCCTTCTTAAAAAACATTGCCATCATTTCAGAGACGGATTTATTATCTTCAATCATTAATAGTTTCATAGTCCAACGTCCTCCAAGTTAATTACAATTGCTAACTATATTGATTAATCATCATGTATTAACCTACTTATTATCATACCCTACTTCGCGCTAGGATTCAGGATTAGTATAACAACAAATTTATAACAAACCTTGGCTGATTTGTGAAAGATTTGTGTCAAACTGCAATTCGTGGGGCTCATCAGGCCATGGTGGCAGGAATGCTCAGGCCACGAGAATACTGGTCTTAGGGCGCAAAAAACAATTCTCTCAGCCGGTTACCCTGCTTTGAAAATTGTTTTTCATCGTGATCGTATTACAGTCTGATGATTAGCTTGCCACCAAGACTGCTACTTAGTTTTTAAATGAATGAATTGGGGCCGGAATATGACCGCCACGATTGATAAACGTCGTCGGCTGGTTCTGGTTGACCGGCATCACCGGTGCACTCCCAAACAAACCCCCGAATTCGACTGCTTCGCCAACGTCCTTGCCAGTTGCTGGAATGACCCGAACCGCAGTCGTCTTATTGTTGATCATACCGATTGCGGCTTCATCCGCAATCATCCCGCTGATGGTTGCCGCGCTGGTATCACCAGGAACCGCAATCATGTCGAGTCCAACGGAACAAACTGCCGTCATCGCTTCTAGCTTTTCAATGTTCAAACGTCCCGCGCTGACCGCTCGAATCATCTCAGCATCTTCCGAAACTGGAATAAATGCGCCAGACAAGCCACCGACGTGTTCACAAGCCATGACGCCACCTTTTTTGACCGCATCATTTAACAGTGCCAGTGCCGCGGTCGTCCCCGGTGCCCCGACACTTTCTAAGCCGATTTCTTCCAAGATTTCAGCGACTGAATCACCTTCATTAGGCGTTGGTGCCAGTGACAAGTCGACGATTCCAAATGGCACGTGTAACCGTTCCGCCGCGATGGTGCCGACGAACTGCCCCATCCGCGTCACTTTAAAGGCCGTCTTCTTAATTTGTTCAGAGACCACGTCGATCGATTGACCGCGGACTTCTTCTAACGCCCGTTTGACAACGCCCGGGCCGCTGATTCCCACGTTAATGACCCGGTCGGCTTCACCAACACCGTGAAACGCGCCAGCCATGAACGGATTATCATCAACGGCATTCGCGAAGACCACCAAACTCATACAGTTCACCGGATCATCCGCCGCAATCTGCTTGATGATGTGACCCATCTCACCGACGGCATCCAGGTTAATGCCGGCACGGGTCGAACCGACGTTGACCGAACTGCAAACGCGCGTGGTCGCCGCCAGTGCTTCAGGAATCGAGGCAATCAGCTTACGGTCGCCACTTTGATAACCCTTTTGCACGAGTGCTGAAAAGCCACCAATCAAATCAACGCCCAGTGCCTGCGCTGCCCGTTCCATCGTTACCGCGTAGGCCACGTAATCGTGGTCGGCACTCGCAGCGGCAATCAAGGCGATGGGTGTCACCGCAATGCGTTTGTTAATGATTGGAATCCCGTATTCTTCTTGGATCTGCTCAGCAACCTTGACTAAATCTTTGGCACTCGTCGTAATTTTGTCATAGATTTTTTGCCGCGACCGTTCACCATCGCTATCGATACAGTCGAAAAGCGAGATGCCCATCGTAATGGTCCGAATGTCCAAATTCTCTTCGGCGACCATCTGGATTGTTTCTAATATTGACCGACTTTCCATGATGACCTCCTATAATTTCTGAATGGCATCGAAGACAGCCTGACGCTGAATCCGAATCGTGAGTTGTGACGCTTCTCCCAGCGCTTCAAGCTTGGCTTTGGCCGAGGCAAAACTCAACTGGTCATCATCCCATTCGGCTGACAACATCATGGTAAAGTTATGATCCATCAACGTTTGCGAAATATCGACAATATTAATGTTCAACCGGGCTAATTCGTTTGCGACCTTGGCAACGATCCCAACTTGATCCTGACCAACGACAGTAATAATTGCTTTCATTGTATATGACCCTCCACTTGACGCATGATTGCTTGCGTTTAATTGTTCATATCATAGCATGACTATTGCGGAAACGCACTGCTTTGCGGCCGATTTTTACGAGGCAGCGGTTGCGAGTTAATGAAGTAACTCATGAGAATAATAAGAGATTCCTCATTAAGATAGGCGTTGCGGCGGGGTTTTGCTATAATGAAAAATGCTGATTATTTTCAGAAAGGAGTCTTATTTTGACACAACAACATCACTTACGGGGCGTGCTGCTGGCGAGCAGTGCCTGTATTCTCTGGGGCATTTCCGGTGTTGCGGCGAGTACCCTCTTCATTGCCAATCCGCATCTAACTGCCATGTGGCTGACTCAGGTGCGCATGATTAGTGCGGGCCTAATCCTGATTATCTGGGGATTAATCGCGGGTAAACGGCCGTTTAAAATCTGGCGTGTGCGTCATGATGCTTGGACGGTGGTCAGCTATGGCCTTCTAGGTCTCATTCCGGTCCAACTCTGCTATTTTGAAGCGGTGCGCGCCGGAAACGCACCCGTTGCGACCATTATTCAATTCCTGGGACCATTTATCATTAGCATTTATTACTTCTTATTTAAACACGTCCTTCCCAGTCGCGTGGAAGGACTTGGAATGTTGATGGCCTTTATCGGCACCGTGCTGATTGTGACGCACGGCCACTTGAATAGCCTGGCCATCTCGCCAGTGGTGCTCTTTTGGGGCGGGCTCTCCGCAATCGGGGTCGCCACTAACACCTTGATCCCACGGACACTGCTTCCGAAATACGGGGCATTGACGGTCACGGGCTGGGGGCTGCTGATTGCTGGTGTTTTTCTAACCGCACTACAACCGATGTGGCGCGTCCACCTGACGCTGACGTGGTTCCAATTCGGCTTGCTACTAGTCATCATCCTGTTAGGAACGGTCGCCCCATTCTTAATGTTTGCTCGTAGTCTCAGCGACATTTTACCGACGACCGCTAGTCTAATGGATGCGTTTGAACCATTAGCCGCGACGGTCTTCTCGATCGCGTTTCTGAACGTCCAACTGACTCGCTTCGATTTTATCGGGGGCCTACTCGTCATCTTGGCAGTCATGGCACTCTCCATCAATCCACACCGGATGTTCAGATATTTGCGCCGCCGACGGACACATACGAGTTCTTAAATTTTTAAAATTGCGCTAAGGCCGCTTAAAATCGCCGTTTTAACAATAACGGGCAATCTTAGACAGATTAGTTGGCAGAATCAACAGGCTATGCTAAACTAAGATTGTTGAATTTGGGGATGTTCTGGATTCGACAGGTATAGTTTGAGTTCGGATTGCGCTTCGTAGGTTGCGTCTACGTAAAAACGCTCAGTTTAAATTATAACTGCAAAAAATAATAACAATTCTTACGCTTTAGCTGCCTAATAAGCGCTTAACGTAGATCCTCCTAGAATCGTCCATGTTCTAGATCTGGGTCCTAAATTTAGTGGACTTACGCTCAAAGCTTCCACCTGGAGTTGCGAGAAGAGACTAATCAGGTTAGTCATTGCTGGGTGCCCTGTCACACGGCGTTTGTAATGATGAAATTCAAATAGTATGACTATGAGCGTAGATATCCGAGGGGCAATATGCTTGGACGCGAGTTCGACTCTCGCCATCTCCATTAATGATTTTCAGGACGATGTGACAAGCTCCAGAACACTTGTTATATCGGTATTCATCAAAGCTATCTTAAACGGATAGCTTTTTTATTTTGCTTTGATTGCTCCACTATGGCACTCATAGTTGGAGATATTTTTTATGTTCATGTCCTAACAGGTCGACATTGTCTTGATAATCTAGCCGTTTTATCACCAGCACGATTAGTACCGCAACAACAAGCGTTGCGACTATGTTTGTGCGCCCTTTAATACGCCTCCCGTTCCTTGTCTCATATCGATGGACAACTACGACATTCCATTGTCCAGTTTTCAGCAACGCAACCTGACCGCGATGACCATATGATACAGTTTGAATTGTGACAAACGCTGGTCAATTAATGTTTTGATTTTCTAAAATAATAAAATAGTTTCACATGTAATTGCTAATTTGTATAAAAGGCTCATTCTAAAACACGACTGTGCAAAAAATGCACAGTCATGTTCGGACTATATGGTTTATAAAGCATATAGTCCGAACATGGAGTACAAAATTTGTACAATAAATCAAAAGCGTCGCTGCTTTAGTCATTAAAAAAGCTGACTCGCCATCAGCCCACTACATCGCATGTATCCAACTCGTGACAACATTGAACGATTGCTCATTCTAAAAGACATTGGCGATTCAATCCCAAATACAAGGATTGAATCGCCAATGTCTAAAGTGTCCATATGGGTAGCTGACAAATTTGCTCAATAAAACAGTTGAATTAATTCCTAGCAATAATTATCACTAAATCAATCTACTAGGGTTGTCCAGTCATTGCCAGTCGATAGTATCAGTGCTAAACTCAGTGACGCTATCATAGCAGCTATCAGGAGACTCTTATATATCACCACACCCCAAGCAAATCGCTTCGCAGAGACGATGGTAAATTTATCGGCCGGTCTTTTTTCCCAATACCGCCGTATCGGAATTATCGTCAAATTATACAGCCGCCATACCGGGAGACATAGGGCACAGAAAAGTATCGCCCCCACCCACGGATAGCCTGCAGTAGCAATTATTATTTGCAATAAGAACATCATTTGCATAGCTGTTCTTAAGACTATATACCACAAGTACCTGTTCATTTCACGTCGACTTTGTAAGTGCAAATACACGCTTCTAGCAACTAATCGTGAATAAAAATCAAAAATTGGTGCATCAATACGTATCTCCCTATGAAATAGCTTAAACAATATGGCACCAACTACGGTATAGATTGAAGTGACCATAGACAACAAATCTATAATAGCTTGAATGTACATTGGCTACGCTCCTCCTAAAATCAAAGATTAGTGTCAATCTGGTTACTACAACACTGCTTGAACGCCAGTATCTCAATTTACAATTATGGTCCTATTTATGAAGCAAAGTTGGACCTTTTTTTGCCTTTTAATATGAATATTTACCCGTTATCCACAATCTGACCTGACACTTTACCCACTCACAACTCGAAAATCCCGTCTAACTATTATTGCCCATAAGAAGTGCCGAGCACAAAAAATCGCCATAACAGCAACTGCCATTACGACGATTTCCAAATTCTGAATTATAAACTACCCAATCGGCGGCGATTGAAACCCACCTGAGTGAGGATCCGATACAGCAACGGGACAAGGACCACACACGCCACCGCATTGATTGTCGCCGCTAGTAAGCTCGTAAACGACCCAATCATCGCAACTTTTAGTGTGGTTCCGACCATTAGCGCCTCGATAACACCGGTACACCAAGACGTGATGATCTTAGTCAATCCTGCCACAAACGAAACCCAGTAGAGCTTGGCCAAGCTGTGTTCCGTGTAGCCAATTGACTTGAAGCTTAAGTTGACCATTGCGGCCAGGATAATCGCTTCAATCACAGTTAACCAGGCTGTCGCCGCATAACCGTTCAAAATATCGAATAAGCCCAGTCCAATGGCCCCAGCTGCGGCTCCGTAGCCGAAGCCTAGTAACATCACGGCCAGAACCGTTAAAATATTGCCAAAGTGAATAAATGGCCGCCCGACGATTGCCGGTAACGGAATTCTTAAGACACTGATTCCAATGAAAATAATTGCGGCAAAAAGTCCGGTAAAGACTAACTTCTTTAAGTGTTCAGACCGACCCATTCATTGACCCTCCATTCTTACACATTATTTTATCATCTAATTTTAATACAAAATTGGACTGAATGATAGTCCTAATTTATTGAGGGCGTCTGGGCATCGCAATAATCGTGGCCTTGCTCGTCTTAGTCGCGCTGATTTGATAGGCGACTGCTAATAAATCATACGCTGCCCGTGGCATATCATAGTCATGGCACAGCAAATAGTAGCCCAGGTCGACGCCAATCTGGTGTGCGATCGCCACAGGGTCACCGCTCTGATTAAGACGTTGCTGCGCCCGGGCTACTAACCGGGCCAAGACCACATTACTGCGAACGTCAATTGTCATACTTGCAAGTGCTAATTGCGCTGCCAACCGCTCCCTGGGTTGGCTTGCGCGTGCTTTTGCCTTCGCCATCTTCCTCAACTCCTCATTGTTATCATAGGAGTTTCGCTTCGGCTTGGCAACGAATGACACCCTCAAAACCGCGTCATGACAACCCTCAGTTACATTTCACAAAATAATTTATGTTCAAATTCCATTCCTAATCCAAGCAATTCGCGGTGCTGATTCAACTTAAATCAATACGTCAGTTTAGTTTACGAATTAATTTATGTTCACACCGACGCGTCGAACACTAGGCATCCTGGTCGGTAAGTCCCCAAATCAGCACGACGATTCCAATGATCAAGACACCGACAAAAACCATGAAGATGGCTGGAATCGTGAAACCAATCGTCATCAAGGCACCAATCAGGAATGGGCCAATCGTTGCGCCAATTCGGCCGATCGACTGTGCACTTCCCATTCCCATCCCACGAATATCGGCTGGAAACTGCCCAGGCGTAAAGGCAATCATGATGCCCCACGCACCAAGGGTGAAGAATGAGAGCCAGGCACCGCTAATAATGATCATCGTTGGATTATTGGCTAATCCGAAAGCAGCGGCACTAACCATTGTGCCAATCAAATAGGTCGTTAAAACGGCTTTACGAGACACAACACCAATCAACCATGCGGCCAGGTAGTAGCCCGGTAATTGGGCCAAACTCATTAGTAGCGTATAACCAAAGCCGTGTACCAACGAAAACCCGCGTAATACAAGCACACTTGGCAGCCATAAAAACATTCCGTAATAGGTGAACATAATGACGAACCATAGTACGCTGAGGCAGATGGTCGCCCGCCGATGTGTTGGTGACCAAACTCGCCGCAGGGCTTCCCTGAAAGCGACTCGCTCAACCGAGGGCGCCCCTGCTTCGGTCGTTTCTGCTGGTAGGTGCCGACGTAATCCTAATGCGTATAATCCCATTAGGGCCGTGATCAGAACGGTCAAGCGCCAGCCAATCATCGGCATCACTAGGAAGGATAGCAGTGACGCCGCAATCCAACCGATCGCCCAGAAGCTATCCACTAGCACTAACATCCGCGACCGTTGGGTACCACGATAATGGTCCGCAATCGTCGTGGCGGCAACTGGTAGCTCGCCACCCAGCCCGATACCAGTGATTAAGCGAACCGCGATAAACCACCCGACACTGGGCGTCACCGTCAATAATAAATTACCGATTGAAAATAATAGCAAGGTCCCAATCAAGACTGGTTTACGACCGAACTTGTCGGCTAAATAGCCACACCCCAAGGCCCCAATCATCATCCCCAATGATGTCACGGCGCTGACGGCCCCCAGTTGACCCGCTGTTAAATGCCAGCTTTGTTTGATGACCGGCATGATAAATGATAGTAATGCAACGTCGAGTGCATCGAACAGCCACGCCGTTCCAATCACCCATAGCAACTTATGACTCGCCAGTTGCTTGACACTTACTGTATTCATTAGACTTCTCCCCCATAGACCTAACCCGTTACCGATTTTAGGTATTTTTTACCTTTAAAGGTGGTATAAAGGTATCACACCAATCAAACGGTGTCAACCGACTGATTTGAGGCGATACACTTTGGCAGGCCGTCCAGATGAATGGGACTGGGCCGTTCCCGCCTCCACAAAGAGATGCGCATGGGTCTTACGAAAATTGGAATTGTCGATCGTCGTCACGGGACGGCGCCACAAAATCGCGTAGACCTCTCGCGCTTGCTTGAGTGTAAAATGCGAACCGAGCACCAGTAAGATGGTCGGCGCATAATCTAGGCGATTGCGCACCCGTTGTAGCGCCGTCTTAATGATCAACGCATGGTCAGCAGTCAACGACGGCACTGGCGGGGTTTGTTGATAAAATTCCGCAGCACTCACAGCATCCGCCACACCTTTAAACGTCAACTCACCGGCCACCAAATCATCGCGATCTTGCCGCGGTGTCACCGCAAACCACCGGACATCCCGCGCGCCATAGCCGGGAACGAGTTGCGGTTTGACTGGCAAATAGACCATGTAAGTCAATGCCAAGGACCGCTCGTCTGGTACCCGCGCCACCGCAGTAAACGTTCCCAATTGTTCGGTATGGAATTGGGCCAATTGGACGCCCAGCTTCTCACGAACTAAGCGCAATGCCGCGGCATCCGCACTCTCGTCAGCACGTAAATAAGTCGTCGGCAAGCCCCAAGTTTCCTTAAAGGGTGCGTGATTACGCTGCAGCAGTAAAATCAGCAACTGCTTGGTCACGGGATCAAAACTCCAAATAATATTTGTAATACTGATTAGCGGTCGATTACTAACTGGCTGCGGCATGGTCGACTTCCTCCTACAAAAACGGCCACTGGCAAGTGCCGTGGCCGTAACGTTCATTATTTTAGTTAATGGCTTGCAACGCTTGAACGGTCCAGCCATTGATGGCGGACTTTTCAATAATTGCCTTTTTAATTTCCCAGACATCCGCCTTGATATAACGGTGTCGGGCGGTCATCAGTGGTATATCAGTGTAAACCTCTTGACCGCGATTAATGGTAACTCGCATTAAATTACATCCTTTCCTAATGCTCAGGAAATTTGTAAATAATTCTAATACTAAATACTGGGGCAAGTACGTGATACTAAAAATTAATTTATTCAAAGTCTGAGATAATTTAGTTCGACGTCGTGAAATCCCCCGAACCAGTAATTAACTTTAACATACCCCGTCGTGAATCGCTAACAGAACGACCGCGTTTTGAATTATTTTAAACTTCTTTAGCAAATGAAGGCGTTTACATTGCCTTGGATTCACAATGGCCTTACACTGAAGGTAACTTGATAACGGGAGGTTTTTACATGCGCAATTATAAATATGCAGTATACGGCGGCATCACTATCGTTTATTTAATTGCTTTATATGCATTGTATCACCTTATTCGACTGGCTTATATTCTCTTCTTGTTGTGACCCTGATCCAGTCATAGTCAATCGTTGCTAGTCGCTTGGCTATAAATCTGGACTGACGCCAGTTACGCTTCATCCAGATTTCATCAAAAAAATGACCGTTTCAAGAATGGACAACCCGTTCTTGAAGCGGTCGTTTTGTGACGAGACGCGCTATTTAGACAGCCTAATCTAAAACTGACGACCATTCCGTAATGTCAGAATGACCGTCAGTTTTTAGGTGATTGCATGAATCACTTTGTTCAGTATCTTTATCCACGGCGCGTTAAGTGACCTGCCTAAGTATGAGCTGTAAGTCCCAACGATGTGAGCCCCAATCAAGACTTACTCAGACAATTGCCACCATCACCGATGCCACAAGTAACGGTCAACGGCTAAGGCAACGTGTGCGTTTTCGTGAAGCTGACTGTGTTGGGCGTGTTTACCATAAAAGTCTTTTTCAGTATAGTCAACACTTCGGCCCCGCAGTAAATACTTGATTGAGCGGGCCGATACGTTGGTGACCAAGCTATCCGAGTGGCTGCCGTCATTCAGCGTGCCGACAATATTGAGTAAGTGCACGTGGGTTGGAAAGTTGGTCCGTTTGGCCGCCAACAACTCATACGCCGCGTGCAAGTATTTCGGTTGTCCAGAAGCTAGGAATGAATTCTGATTGGCGACATCATCTTCGCCGACCACGCCATCAAACGGCCCCGCAATCGTGACTAATTTGTTGATGCTGGGAAAATCTGCCGTTTGCTTGGTCATGAGCATATTGACGCTAGCGACACACCCCGCCGAATGGGCCACGATATTATATTGCTTAAAGGCATGCTGTTGCTGAACCGTCGTGATGACCTTGGCTAACCAGGCACTCTGCTGATCGTACTGCGCCAGATTATTCTTAAACACGACCTGAATAATGGGATTGCGAACATGTCCCTGCCACTTACCCGTCAGCGTGACGGTGCCACTAGTGTTGACGGTCGCGACGAGGACTTTATGCGCATGAGCCGTCTTTTCAGCATGCTTGATCAACGTATTGGTCGATTTCGCACTCCCTTGAAACCCATGGACATAAAACGTCGGGGTCGTACTATCAATGTAGGCTGACACCCGTTTTTGACTTGTGGACTGACGCGACTTAGTGCTCGTTGGTTTCGCTTGACTAGTACAGCCCGCCAGGCCAAAGACTAACAACAGCGTCAGTAGCCACCATTTCATTTGTTTCACTTTGTTCGCCTCATCAATTGTTTATTTAACCAAATTTACGCCAAAACCGACTACCAGTTCCGCTTAATGGCCACTAATTCATCCTGGAGGTACGTCGTTGCCAGTTGCAAGTAAGTGACGTGCTTTCCTGGTGTTGGCGCGTGCAAGATCCAGCCGTCACCCGCATACAGTGCGACGTGGTGGACCGCACCCTGCCCGTGATCATGGGCAAAGAAGCACAGATCACCTGGCTGCGCGGCTTCCCGTTCAACGGCGACGCCCTTATCAATCTGATCCTGCGCATCCCGCGGCAATTGAATGCCAACACAGCGATGCAGACTGTAAACGAAGCCTGAACAGTCAAAACCATACGCGCTGATACCGCCCCACAAATAGCGTAAATCTAGGAATGTTTCGCCTAATCGAACTAGGGTCGCACCACGGGTCAAATTCGCGGTTTTGAAGCCGAACTGAGTCGCTCGTTTGGCAACTTTGGCAACTCCAAGTGGCGTCTGAACCGTATAATAACGGTGGTCCTTACTACCAATCACTGGTAATTCTGTCCCCAAACTCAACCGTAGTAACGTCCGACCATCCGCTTTCAGTAGCGGTGTAAATCCACGGCGAATCGTTACCGTTGGCCCAGTCTGAATCGGCAACGGGACCGTCGACAATTGTGCGGCCCAGATCCAGCCCGGATAACCCTGTAAATGATGGTCATCACGCTGACTCGCAACGTAGCCATACGCCCAGCCATCGACAAAGCGTTCAACTAAGAAGACATCATTAAAGAGTGCCTGTGTGACAATCCGGTTCTCACGTTCTAACTTCACCGTCTCCGCGTCACTAAGCTGTGCCAACCAGGCTTGCAGGCCCGCGTTAGCAATCGCCGACGTATCGATTGGTAACGTCCGCGGTTGGCGCCACACATTGGCAACCGCCGCCATAATTCGCGTTGTTTGCAGCTTCATCTTTTGTCACCCCATTTTTGATCATTCTATTTTTCATCATCCTATTTTTTCTCAGTGTACCACATCCGACTACCAGCGTCTTGAGCGATTACTTAACCTTATAAAGATTTTTATTGCTAACAGCGGCATCCATCATCAATGGTTAACTTTACTGGCAGTTATTACCGGTAAACCACGTTAAGAAGCTATCCTTTCTGTAAAAAGTTCACCGTAAATATTAAAAACAACTGTGAAAGTATGCTATGATACTAATAATTACTTTAGGAGGCGTTTTGACGATGGATAAGACCGATTTGAAGATTTTGAACGCCTTGCAGGCCGATGCACGCATCTCGTTAAAAGCACTTGCGGACCAGTGTTTCATCTCCTCACCCGCAATCTCCGCGCGCATCACCCGCCTGAAAAAGAGCGGCATCATTCGTGACTATCAGGCCAATCTGAACTATGAAAAATTAAACTATCATATTAAAGCTTATATTCAACTCCAACTTGAACCGACCCAAAAAGAGCGGTTCTACCCATTTGTCGCTGGAATTCCCAACATTCTCGAATGTGACTGTGTGACTGGTGAATATTCGCAAATTTTGAAAGTCATCTTCGAATCCACGCAGGCGCTCGACGAATTCGTCAACCAGTTACAGACCTTTGGTAAGACGAGCACCCAGATCGTCTTCTCCACTAGTGTTGCCAACCGCAGGCTCCGTTTGCCTGAAGACCAAGATGTGGATAGCGACGAACAATAAGTACTGACTGTGTCAATTGAACTTGATTAAAGCAAGAGCCGTCGCTTCGATTAGAAAAGAAGCGACGGCTCTCTTATTTATACTGACCATCAAGCGACTGGTCGGCCCCCAACTACTGCTTTATCAGCGCGGTAGCTATCCAAACCAGTCTGGTGTGGATTCAGTCTAATTTCATGTCATCAGCACAGACCGCAAAAGGCACTCACTGTTAAGCCCAATTCAACAATCGAAAAATAGCGTGGGCACTCGTCAACTGATAACGTTGCTTCAAATGCTCCAAGCCAATGTCACAACTGACTAGTAATCCCAGGCCACCGACGACTCCGGCCCACAACCACGTCCCTAGCCAATGAACCATGATGAGACAAATGAGCGTCGAAATTGCGCCCACTAACATGCCAAGCGTTAAACTCACAAACCACCGTCGCATTGCGCACCTCCATTAGGCAAATCGATTCATCATATAAATAACGCCCATACCAATGACCCATAACGCGGTCAATGGCATTAAGGTCAATAATCCAAATTGATACCAACAGACGACTGTCATGAATAGAATTTCGATACTATGAACCAAAATCAACAATTGAAAATAACTTCGGAAAAGCCACTTGATGCCAATACTGACTAAAAAGCCGATTCCCAGCACGCTATAAAACATGCCATGCACCATGATGCAGTCCCCCCTCAAACACTGTTAATTGACCAAACTTACAAGTTCAGTATGCCGAATATCGGTAGAAATTATCACCATATTAATGTAAAGAGCATGTTATCTTTTTGTAAAGATGTCCAAATAAGCTTCAAACCTGACAATCAGTGGTTAACAGTTACCTGGGTTACATGTTATGATTAAAGGACAAAGCAATTAAACGCAATGATTATGGGGGCACACTGTGTTACAACTATTCACACTATCCAGCCTAGGACGAGATTTTTTCAATATCAAAATGTTGATTATTGTGCTCATTACGATTGGTCTCATCACTTTAATGACCATTCTGACCTACGCGCTCGAACACCAAGCTAACCAGCACCAAGCACCAACCTGGCGTTATCTGGCTCACGGCACCGAAGCAGTCAGCGTTCTCGTCAGTATGATTTTGTTACGCCAAATTTTTATCACCCTGAATTCCGGCAGTGTGATTAGCTGGACTTATGCAACCGTCCAGCTAACGGTACTCTTGTTCAGTTTGAACACGATGCGCAACCTGGCCGTGGAAGTCATCAACATTTTGATGCCACTTTTCATCTACGGACAGGCCATATGGCTCGGACATACCACCCAGTATCTACCAGTCTTCATGGTCATGACGGTGATTTTGATTGGCACCGTCATTTATATCGCTCACAATTACCAGGCTTTGATTGCCAATCAGTGGAAATACCTGGGCTTTCAAGTGCTGTATAGTGGCACGTGGTGGGGCGTGATCTGGTCGTTTCATCCGTTCAAACTGACCCACACATTGTTCATTATTTTAGGTTTCATCGTCTATATGTGGCTCATCCGACTTGCAGTGCGTTGGACTCAGAAATTTTTCGACGAGGTCCTCACCTTCGATCACCAAGTCAATTATGATGAGCTGACGGGCATCCGCAACCGCGCCAGCTTCGATACCAGCGCTCAAGAAGTCTTTCGAGTGTACCAGCGTCGCAACATGGGGCCGGTCACCATGGCGATGTTTGACATCGACCATTTCAAAAATTTCAATGATGAACACGGCCACTTGGCAGGCGACGCCGTGCTGCGGCACGTCGCGAAATTTGTTGATCTACAATTGAAGCAACGAAGTACGCACGGGCAATTATTCCGTTACGGCGGCGAAGAGTTTATCATTATCTTTCGCGGCATGCCTGCGCTTGAAGTCGGTCAAGTCATGCGAACGATTCAGCGGGAACTTGCTGCCGAACCACTGGAATTTGAAGGCAGCACCCTGGCCGTCACCGTCTCAATCGGCATCTCCGAATTACAAGCAACTGACCACAGCTTCACCGATTGGTTTGTCCGCGTCGATGACTACCTCTATCAATCCAAACAAGCAGGCCGCGACCGCACAACGGTTGAGAATCGGTTGCTGACGGATAATTAAGCGATGAACGGGATTTGCAAACAAAAATAGGTTCTTCAAGAATTGGATGATCAATTTTTGAAGAACCTATTTTCATTTAGCCATAACCGCCAATCGATGCTGACACATTGGCGCGGTTTGTCTTTAATCGCCAGTGAACAAACACGCAGACGTGCTTATTTAAACGACCGCACAAATTCCTGGCCAAGCTCGTAAATCCTACACAGCACTAGTCTTAGCCCTGCCGTTCCTTCAAGCTCAGTTTTTCGACGTTTAATTCCTTATCGACCCAACCATTGACGAAGCTGCTTTCGTGGCTAACCAAAATCAGGTTACCAGGGAAGGCTTGCAATGCCCGCTTCAGCCCTTCCTTGGTCTCATCATCCAAGTGGTTGGTCGGTTCGTCCATAATCAAGAAGTTGCTAGGGACTAGCTCGAGTAGCGCCAACTTGACTTTGGTCTGTTCGCCCCCGCTTAAGAGGTGCATGGGTTTCATGGCATTAGCAGCGTTGATCCCACATTTGGCAAGCTTTGTCCGAATCGTTTTTGGCAACATCGTCGGATATTCGTTTTGAATCGTTTGTAACGGCGTCAACTGCGGGTTATCCCATTCCAAGTCTTGGTTGAAATAGTTGATTTTAGCCGATGGTGAGAAGTTGGACTTCCCACTTAAAGCTGGAATCACGCCTAAAATCGACTTGATCAGCGTCGATTTACCGACCCCGTTGAAGCCTTTAAACGCCAGCTTTTCGCCGTTGGTCATCGTAAAGGTCACTGGTTCCAGCAATGGTTTACCGTAACCAACGGAGAGTTTCGTCACACTCAACGCGTTTTGCGACCCAGTATCCAAATAAGGGAACGAGAACTTCGCGTGGACGTTTTCACTCGGCGGATCGACCCGTTCCATATGCGACAGCATCTTCTCCCGCGACTTGGCCATCGTCGACTTCGAGCCGGCTTTGTTCTTACGAATAAACTTCTCTGCCTTTTCAATCACAACTTGTTGCTTTTCAAAGGCCTTCAATTGTGCTTCCTTGCGTGCTTCTTTTTGCCGCATTGCAGATTTAAAGTCGCCGCGATACTTGATGATCTTCCCAAACGCCACGTCGCAAATGCAATTCGTGACTTGTTGCAAGAAATCATAATCATGGGAAATAACCATGACGGCCCCATCAAAGCCATTCAGATAGTCTTCCAACCAACTGATATGAGCAGTATCTAGGTAGTTGGTCGGTTCGTCCAGAATAATTACATCCGGATTTTCAAGCAGCAGCTTGGCCAAAATAATCTTCGACCGTTGTCCACCAGACATCTCACTGATGACGTGGTCGCGGCCGATTTCGTCCAAACCAAGCCCGGTAATGACCCGTTCCATTTCAGTTTCAATATCATAAAAATTATTAGCTTCCAATGTTTCCTGAATCCGGCCGGCCTTCTCCAAGAGTTGGTCGTCCATCTTTTCAGCATAGTCCGCGTACAACTGTTGCATCTGCGCATCCAAGTCGTATAGTCGCTGGAAAGCCGTTTTCAGAAACGCATACAGCGTCATCCCCGCAGGAATATCGGCATATTGGTCCAAATACCCCGTGCGCACGTTGCGTTGCCATTTGATTTGCCCGGATAATGGCAAGATTTGACCCGTTAGAATCTTGATCAGGGTACTCTTCCCCGCCCCGTTTTGGCCCACGATTCCCATGTGGTCCGCGCGTTCTAACGTAAAATTGGCATCTTCATATAACTTCCGGTCCGCAAAGCTTTGCGATAAATCCGTTACTTCTAGTAAAGCCATGTTAGTTTCAACCTACACTTTCATTTTGTCCCGTACTAAAACAGGCCCCGTTACGTCACGAGGCCCGTTGCGATAAGTGGCTTCTACCAATTAGGCGAAGACCAATTCCTTATCTAGTTCATATTGCATATGGAAGTACATCCGATCACCGATAGGTTTAATCCCTACCGTCTCATAATGGTAGCGGTCATAGAGCTTCTTCGCTCCTAAGTTTGCCATATCCACGTTCAAACCGATTCGTTGTTGTCCGGCTTGACGAGCATATTGTGGTAAGGCGGCCAGTAGCTTGCCACCAATCCCATGACCCTGATAATTCGGGTCGACCGCAATCGAATCCAGGTACCATTCGTGCTCATAACTTTCAGCTTCAGCTTCAAATGCTGAACCAAACGCATCATTATCCGCAGTGACCCGTGCTAACACGTCATCAACCGCGTCCTCATTTTTGTCAGGATAACCAAACGCTACCCCAACCACTTGACCATCGGCCTCGGCCACCACCGTCGTCGCTTTTCCGGACAAATAATCTGGTGTCCGGTACGCGGCAGTAATGGCCTGCTCTAAGTCAGGTTCAGGAATGTCGTCTAGTTCCTCAAGTTGCATTTCATCAAAAATCATATTAATTAGCGGTGCTATCTGGCCCGCGTCGTCTTGATCGGCTGGTCGAATTGTTATCACGAATAGCCCTCCTTCTTATTGTAATCTCTACATTACTATGAAACGTCAAGGTTGTCAAAAGTCGAGTCCGCTGGGAACGGTTACAGATGTCACTTTCTATGAACGGGTTATTTTGCTTATGCGTTGTGCTGGTTAATTTATCATGAATCATGATTAAATCATGCTATTTTCTAAGGTCAAGTGCTGCCAGCTGAGACCCGCTGGAAACAGTGCGAGTTAGCGTAAACTTGCTGTGGTGGATGCTTCCTAGTCCGGCTTCCAGGCATTTCTGACAACGCTGGAACGTGATGGACACAGATTTAAGCCGAAAGCCCACGTCTTAAATACTGGTCTTCCATGTCTCCCGCAATATGGATGAAACGTGTTCGGGTCAGACTTATTTCTAACAATTGCTAAATGCGCTACTCATGATTAAATGCTTCGGACATGCAGCTTCACCCAACTTGTCAGAACTTTCTCCAGTCGCCAGAGATAACAATCTTGAATTCTGAGTGCAGGCTATTGGATCGGCTAAATTCACGACTAGTCACCACTGAAATTAGTGGCATTAAGATTTACGAATAATATTCAGGTAATCTTCTCAGTAACCAAGTACCATAATTCAGCATCAATACCGATTGAAAGTTCGCCTGAAGGTCCAGTCACTAAATATTCAGTGGTCAATTGCACCAAGTTAGGTGGCTGTTCATCCGCCATTCGAGCGGGTTCCCGACTGGAGGGGCTGGCTGACAATGCTCAAGGGCGAAATTCTTCTTGTCCGGGTGAATTTCCCGGGCTAGAAGAAGACTCGTATTTGAAATTGCGCAGTGGGTTTCTGCGTGAGTTCAAATCGATGTCCGCCCTGTTCCAGCGTTGTCAACCAGCCCCGGAGGTCGGACTAAGGTGCGCACCGGCAGACGAACAGTAATCCAAACCGGCATGATTTAATCATGATCCATGACAACTTAACTAGCCCAATGCGTTTAATTTGGCTATTGCCGCATCCCATCCGTTTGGGTCAATAGCCACACGCAATGCGCATGGGCGCACAATCGTGGTATACTGGAAAACGAATTTATTTTGAAGGGATTTGAGTTTGTGAATATTCGCGACATTGATCATATCACCCTAACCGTCACCGATATTGCCCGGTCATTGCGGTTTTATCATGAAGTGTTCGACCTGCCGATTGTGACCTTTGAAGGTGACCGGCAAGCGGTCCTCGTTGGCAAACAAAAGATTAATTTTGAAACGGTCGCAGCGCCTCACCAACCGGCAGCGGCAACCCCCACGCCCGGAAGTGCCGACCTTTGCTTGATTGCCAAAGATAACTTAGACGATATTCAACACCACCTCAAGAGCTATTTCGTGGATATCGTCGAAGGCCCCGTTGAACGCACTGGTGCCCACGGTCAACTGACTTCACTGTACGTTCGCGATCCCGATAATAATCTGATTGAAATCAGCAACTACCGCTAATTCGGTGGTTTAGAATTTAAGGCTAAAACTAACGCCAAGCGACATCGGTTTATTGTAACCAGTGTCGCTTGGCGTTTTTAGCAGGATCAATTTTGGACGCAATCCTCGTCATTCGGATTAATATGCCGTCTAAATGTTGGGTTTCTCAATTACTTCCAATCAACGTACGAAACTAACTCACGGACCGTCTTCACCCGTGCTAGTCACGCTGGTCTAATTGCCCCTAAAAATGCCGGCCAAATCAGACACGATTTAGTCGGCATTTTATCATTTAATTTATTTTATTCAGCAGCGCCAATCAAGTCGCCACTAGTGACGTGGCCCTTTGGATTGAGCGTCAGGTTCGTGACATGATCCATGTTCGTAATAACGACCATCATCGTCGTGGCCTTGCCCGCAGCTTTGATGGCGGCCAAATCGACCGTTGCCACGGCGCGTCCAGCTACCAGTTCATCACCAGCAGCAACGTGTAACGTAAATGGCGTCCCATTCATTTCGACCGTGTTGATTCCCATATGCAACAGGATTTCTAGGCCACTAGCGGTCTTCAAGCCAATCGCATGCTTCGTCGGGAAGACACTGGTGACTGTCCCGCTAACGGGCGCCAAGATCTCGCCATCTTCTGGTTCGACAGCGTAGCCATCACCGAGCAACTTACCCGCAAAAGTTTCGTCCGCAACGTCACTGATGGGCATCAATTGGCCAGTCGCTGGCGCATGGAGCACCGTGGTTACTGGCACTGCCTCGTTATCAGTTGCGGCTGAATCGTCAGATGCCGACTGGTTCGTTGCCGCTGTTTCAGGTTCCGTAGTCGCTGTGGCCGATTGAACAGCCAACTGACCGCTAAATAATTGCTGTAATGCTTCGGCAACGAACTGCACTTCGGTCCCGATGACGATATGGATGTTGTGCACATCTAACACGTTCAGTCCGGGAACCCCAGCTGCCATCACAGCGGGTTGGTCAACTTGGGCAGTATCTTTTAATTGTAAACGTAAACGGGTCGTACAATTATTAATGACACTAATATTATCATGCCCACCAATCGCCGCATAAATTTGTTTGGCCTGACGCATGTACTTATCGTCCGTTGCAGCCACTGCGACAGCCGGCGTGGTCGCGTGATCTGCGGTGATTCCGGCCGCCGTTGCATCAACGCCAGCAGCCACTGCTTCACGACCAGGCGTCCGCAAGTTGAACCGTTTAATAGCAAAATCAAAGCCAAAGTAGTAGATGACTGCCATAACGACCCCTTGAACTAACAACATGTAAGGTTGGTTTGCTAATGGCATCCGGAAACTCAGCAAGTAGTCGACCAAGCCACCACTAAAGGAAAAGCTAGCCGTCCAATGCATCAACGCCGCAAACCCGAGCGACAAGCCCATGAAGACGGCATGCAACAGGTACAGTGGCCAAGCAACGAACATGAACGAAAATTCAAGTGGTTCCGTGACCCCAGTAAAGAATGAGGCGAAGGCCCCTGCCAGCATCAGTGAGCCGACTTCCTTCTTGCGTTCTGGCCGCGCATTGCGATAAATCGCGTAGGCACCAGCTGGCAAGCCGAACATCATGATTGGGAAGAAGCCCGCTTCATACATACCAGTGATCCCCTTGACACCGTGGCTGGCCCAGAAATTACCAATATCATTGATTCCCGCTACGTTATACCAGAACACTGAATTCAGTGCGTGGTGTAGCCCAGTCGGAATCAACAACCGGTTGAAGAAGCCGTACAGACCGGCTCCCACAAAGCCCAGTTTGGAAATCCCCGTTGCAAACAACACGATGGCATCATAGACGAACGGCCAGACAAAGTATAAGGCCGCCGTGACAATCAACATCACGAAGGCCGCCATAATTGGCACCAATCGTTTGCCACTAAAGAACGACAAAGCCATCGGAAGTTTGACCTCGTGGAAGCGATTATACAGTGCGGCCGCAATCAAACCGGCACTGATCCCAATCAAGACGTTGTTATCTAGCGCGGAAAACACCGGATTGATGTGGCTCGCCTTCACGTTCAACATCGTTGCTAGTGTCGCTGGTTTTAACACCGTCACCGGCACTTCAAATGCGATCAACCCAGCAATCGCGGCTGCTCCGTCCTTATTAACTGACATCCCAATCGCCAGCCCGACTGCAAACAGCAAGGCTAAGTTGTTCAGGACAACGTCGCCACCCTGAATTAAGTAGTTCGCAAACAGCCACTGCTTCGGGAGATAATTCCCAATCCCGACTAGAATCGCTGCTGCGGGCAACGTTGCAATCGGCAGCATTAACGACTGACCGATTTTCTGAAAATATGTCTTCATACCAATTTCTCCTCAATCTCTTTTTATGCACGCTATAAATCCTATCACAACATGTTTTCATTGCAAGTTTTCTCGAATCAATTAGTGTATAGACCAATATGGAAATAACCGTTTTCAACGTGATGAAATTAAGTTTGTCGGCGCACAAAAAAAGTTCTGAAAGTTATCAGAACTTTTTCATTAATATTCTTATTTTTCAGCAACCGGTACTTCTGGATGCCGGTATTGACGCATCATTTCTGCTAAGTGAACTTCATGGGTCACAAATTCGTGAACCCGGCAGACATAGTCATGTTCCCGACCGATTTTTGCAATATAGCCGTTGATGTAATCAACTTCGGTTGGCCGTCCCTTTGAGAAATCTTGATACATTGACGGGTAATGGTACTTATAAGCCCGACTGACCGTTTCCACGGAATCGATTTCTTCTTGACGGGTTTCAATTAACTTGATGCCCGCGCGTTCACAGGCATCGTAGGCTTCATTGAACATCTGAGTGGCCATATCCTTAACGCCTGGATATTCAATGAACTGGCCCATTTGGATTTCAAACATCGTACATAAGCTGTTGGTGACCGCGTTGAAAACGACCTTCGACATACACATGCCCATAAAATTATCGGACCAAATTGGATTTAAGTTGGCTGCTTTGAAATCCGCCATCGCTTGACGGGTCGTTTCGTCGATTTCGCCTGCATACTTACTCATATGCATCGCTTCACTGCCTTCAGGGCCCATGAAGTCAACGTCAGCCGGTCCATTTAAAACGGTCGCAATCATGGCAGTCCCACCGATGATATGGTCTTCAGGGAAATATTGGGCAATTTTTTCGAAATGTCCCATCCCATTCATGGCCGCAAAGACGTACTGGTCATCATGGAAAATCGGTGCATCTCGTTTTAATTCATCGGCTAACTGCATTTGCTTTTTGAAAATGATCCAAACATCTGGATGGCCTTGGTATTCTTCTGGATAGTAGATGTTGATTGGAACCACGTGGCGATTTTGATGGTCACGTGCGACCGTGACACCACCCTGTTCACGCACCTTTTCAACGTTTGGTTCCCACGTATCGATAAAATCAACGTCAACACCGGCGTTTTCTTGTAACATCACGCCATACCGATAACCCATTGCACCTGCGCCAATAATGCCATATTTCATAAGTAAAACCATCCTTTCGTGTTGCCACTATGTGTCTACTGCCATCTGTTCGTGAGCTGGATACTTCCAATCACGAACGTTATGTGTTCAGGTTCAAATCCACCTGTAAGATTAATGACGAGCCTACTTGAAGCCTCATCAAATGAATATGTGTGACGACCTATGTGTCCCAGTTTTAGGACAATGCTTGTGAACTATGTGAAACTGCTATGTGTCTCAACCGGGCACCTAGTTGTGTGCCCGTTGATGAAAATTAAAACTATGTGTTAACTTGATGAAAAAAGCGCCCTCTGAATAATCATCACTTAGATTATCCAGAGGACGCTTCCACGCGGTACCACCTCATTATTTAACCGAATTCACATTCGATTACTCAGCGCGTTCACAACAACTAAACGCGTGCACGGTAATGGGTGCTCCCAGCGAACCTCGTAAAGTTCACGCCAACCTTTTAGCTTTCCACTCGTTGTCATCACACCTTCACAGCTCCCGGTGCTTTCTGCGCATCACAACGTGCTTACTCCTTAAAACGTTTCGGCTTTTCATCAAGTTTTAATGTTATAACCATAATGCCATTCCAGCTAAATGTCAACCTTATTTGAAAACTTTTTTCTGTAAACTTTGAAAATCGTCGAAAAAAGCAGACTGTTTCGTGACAGTCTGCTCGTTTGATTTTAGGGGTGCTGTTTAAGGTCAGCTGATATTCAATGGTCAACTGCGTATAAGCGTCCGTTCGTCTGTCAATCTGGCAGTTTACCGACGATCGGGGCTGGTGGACTTATGACGACCATTAGCTGACGCACAAGTATCCGATTCTGACCCTAATCCCCTTGGTTCTCCTGATTCAGTGCAGTTAATAATGGTTTCCAATCCAGTGACCAGATCATACCCAGAGCGTGGTCGCCGGTTAAGACGCCGAGGACTGGACCAATCGTTCCCGTTTTGACCCGCACAGCTGGGAATTGGTAACGTAATTCACTCGCCCAATCTTCAGCGATTTGCTCGTCGTTAGCGCTGATCACATCCAGACGCACCGGCAATTGGCTGGTTACGACGAACTGTTCAAACTCATCTTGAACGGCTTGTTGGGCGTTTTTCAAAGTCCGTTCCTTACCCATCAGCTGAATCTTGCCATGTTCATTCAACGTGATAATCGGCTTGTTGCGTAACACCATCGTCCCGGCCAAACTACTATTGTTGTAGATTCGCCCATTTTTGACGAGATGCCGCATTGAATTAACGATCAAGACCGTTGTCGTGGCGGCGCGTAACCGTGTTAATTGCGTTAAAATATCAGCCATGGAATAGTTAGCCAAGGCCATCGCCGCCGCTAGTTTGACCATATTGGCCGTTCCAGCACAGGCTGTCCGTGAATCAAAGACCTGGACCTCAACACCATCAACGGAAGGCGCATACGTTTTTAGATTATTGATCCAGCCACTGATCCCACTGCTGAGGCCAATGACTAAAATCTGGTCATAACCAGCCGCTTTCAACTGGTCGAACACCAGCTGCATTTCCGGCATCGAAATCTGTGAAATCGTCGGAATTTCCTTTTCAACTTTTAGTAATCGATAAAATTGGTCCGTCGTAATATCAACATTCTCATGATAAACATGATTGCCAAACATAATTGGGTCGTTGACCACCGTGATCTGGTAGTCTTTGACGGCCTGTGCGCTTAGGTCAGCAGAACTTTCTGTCACCACCGCAATTTTCATAATTTCACTCCTCATCGTGCCGAGTCAGCACTCAACACGTCCCGCTGACATTGTGCTCAGCGTGTCCATCTTCTATGGTCGAGCCATAGCAAATTAGCGCCAGAAAAAAGACGCTCAGATACAGTATACTGTACCTGAACGTCTTTTTTCAAATCGCAACATGAACAGGGGTTGTAATCGCATTCTTCGTTGCTGCTGGCCATCGAACCGTTCCAGCAATCGGCACGAGCGTTACTTGAACTTGACGCGCAACTTGTTGCCGTTGGCGTGCGGTCAATGCGTTAAGTCGGAGACAATCTGGCGCAAGTGTTTGAAGTGAGAAATCGACTTCATTAGCGTAAACTTGTACCGCACTCACTGCTTTAGCCCCAACGACCAAGTAATCTTGTGGCAAATCTGCCAAATTGGTGACAGCGCCCTGATTAACTGGCAACGCGGTGTTGACCGCTGACTGTCCATTCACGAGATGCTGAGCAGCCACGATCACGTCGTTCAAGACACTATTGGCTGTGGCAGTACTGCCAGCGCCCGGCCCCGTGTAGAGACTCGCGCCGATGGCATCACTTTGAACGGCGATGGCGTTTTGAACGCCCGCAATTTCACTTAGCGGTTGCGTTTGTGCGACGGCCACTGGGGCGACCCGGCAATACAGCTGTTGATTATGTTGGGTTGCCTGCGCCAGAAGCTTGATCTGCCACCCGTGCCGTGCGACCGTTTGGCAAATCGTGGCGGATAATCCCGTAATGCCAACTGGTGCGACTTGTTGAAAGGTCAGTCCTTGTCCAAAGGCAAACCGGCTCAGAATCATCAATTTATAGGCCGCATCAATGCCACCGACATCATTAGTTGGGTCGGCTTCCGCATAACCAGCTGCTTGTGCGGCGGCTAACGCGTCCCCGTATGTCTGACCAGCCGTCATCGCACTCAAGATATAGTTGGCCGTTCCGTTGATAATACCGTCAACCGACTGAATGTTATCGGTTGCGTAACTATCCGTTAAGGTCCGCAAAATTGGAATGCCCCCAGCGACGCTCGCTTCATAAAACAAATCACAATGTTGGCGCCGCGCTAAGGCTGTCAATTCTGCCCCAGCAGTCGCAATCAAATCTTTGTTAGCCGTGACGACTGATTTGCCCTGGTTTAGGGCCGCTTTGATGGCGGACTTGGCCGTTGCGACCGTCCCCATGACTTCGATGATCAGTTGGATTCGCTGGTCACAGACCACGTTTGTCAGTGAATCCGTCAAACGCGTCCCAATCGGTAGTTTAACGGCACGGGGCGCGTTCAAATGATTCACAGCAACTGCTGCCAGGTGTAATCGAATCCCCTGCGTCTGCTCGATTTTTCGTGCTGCTTGGGTCAATCGTTCGACGACACCGCTACCCACAGTGCCTAAACCTAACATGCCCACTTCAATTGTTGTTGTCATTGTACACGCCCTCCATTTCTACCGTGCGATCATCTTAAACTTGTGCTAACGCCTGTTTTAAATCAGCGATCAAATCATCCGCATTTTCCACGCCCACTGAGATCCGAATCAAATCAGGGGTCACACCCGCTGCCAATAACTCTTGCTCATTTAATTGGGCGTGAGTCGTCGAAGCTGGGTGAATAATCAGAGACTTGGCATCCGCAACGTTGGCCAGTAGCGAGAACAATTGTAAGTGTTCAATCAGTGCCTTGCCCGCTGCTTCGCCACCTGTCAGGCCTAACGTGAAGATGGAACCGACCCCGTGTGGGAAATACTTCGTTGCTAGGTCATGGTACGGACTATCTTCAAGTTCCGGATAGTTGATCCAAGCGACCTTGGGATGGTCTTTCAAAAAGGCCACGATTTTGCGGGTATTTTCCACGTGACGTTCAACCCGCAGTGAGAGTGATTCCAAGCCTTGTAATAATAAGAATGAGTTGAATGGACTAATTGTCGCCCCAGTATCACGTAAAGTTTCGGCGCGAACCTTGGTGGTAAAGGCACCCCCACCTAAGTCGGCGAAGACTAAACCGTTATATTGAGGGTCCGGCGTCGTGAAGTCCGGATACTTGCCACTAGCACGCCAGTCGAACTGACCGCCTTCAACGATGACGCCACCCATTGTCGTCCCGTGACCACCAATAAACTTAGTTGCAGAATGAACGACCACGTCCGCACCATGTTCGAGCGGCCGCACAAGATAAGGTGTGCCAAAGGTATTATCAACGATGAAAATAATACCGTGGTCGTGCGCAATTTTACCAATCGCTTCAAAGTCGACTAAGTTAATGCCCGGATTGCCGATACTTTCAACGTATAGCGCCTTGGTATGTTCATTGATGGCTGCTTCAAAATTGGCCGGTTCATCGGGGTCAACGAAATGGGTCGTAATCCCTAATTTTTTCAAAGTCACGCTGAACAAGTCATAAGTCCCACCATACAAGGTGTTGGCAGCCACGATTTCATCGCCCTGTTGTGCAATATTTAAAATTGCGGCGGTGATTGCTGCTGAGCCGGTCGCAAGCGTTACCCCGGCCGTCCCGTGTTCCAGTGCCGCGACCCGTTTGTCGACCACGTCCGTCGTTGGATTGGTCAACCGGGTATAAATATTACCGGCATCGGTCAAGGCAAACCGCCCGGCCGCCTGCTTTGCGTCCTTAAAGACGTATGAGGTCGTCTGATAGATAGGAACGGCGCGTGCACCAGTCTCGTCAACCGTTTGACCGGCATGGACTTGTAACGTTTCAAAGTGATAATTTTCAGGATTCGTGTTTGTCATAATTAATAACCTACTTTCGTTAAACTCAGAGTTGCCAACCAATTTTGATAAAAGCGATTGCTGGCAGTTCGCCAACTGTAATCGACCGTGGTCAGCTGTGAATCGGCAAAATAATGTTCAGGTAACTGAATTGGTAAGTGTTTGCGCTGGTCGCGAAAATATTCGTCGGCTAACGTCTGTTGTTCATATTCCGGATGGCCGGTGACGTAGACCGCGTGTTGTTCTGGCGCCGTCAAAATCAGTGGCCCCACCTCGTTATTCTCAGCGACCACTTGTAGTCCAGCTGGAGAACTGGCGGGCAACACCAATTCAGTGTGGCGGGATTGTGGCATTTTCAGTAAGCCCCCCGCACTCAAACCACTGATCAATGGCGACTGCACATCCGTCGCGGTGGCGGCATAAATTCCGAACACCTTGTGACCCACCCGTTGCTTCTGGATACCAAACTGTGCGTAGAGCCCGGCTTGTGCGGCCCAACATTCATACAAGGTCTGACCAACGTGGGTCTGGGCCCAATCGGTAATCGTCAGAAATTCTTGCCAATAATCGACCGCTTCAAAGTCAATCGTTTCGACCGGCGCGCCCGTAATAATCAAGCCGTCAAAATACTGATCAGCGACATCCGCCAAAGTGACATAATTTTGGGCAACGACCTGCCGTGGCAAACTCTTGAAACGGTGACTGGTGGGATACATGAACGTCACTTCGACATCGGTATCGCCCGCTGCGAGTCGTTGCAAGAACTGCCGCTCAGTCGATAACTTTGTCGGCATCAAATTCAAAATCAATAACCGCTGCCCTTCAGTTGTGGGTGCCGTTTCTGCCCAAGCACCGCGGGCCTTCAATAATCCATTCGTGACTGTGACTGTCATGTAACCTCTTCCTCTCTGATGTAAACCAATAAAAAAAGCTTCCGTCCATTAGTCTCATAATTGAAACTAACGGACGAAAGCTTTCGCGTTACCACCGTTATTCGTTGCCATCTCACGATCACAACCTCGACGAGTACCCTAGTCAAGACTAGGAAACCCCGCAATATATCGGTTGCAACCGCACGCGTAGCCGTTACGACCCGCGTCATGACTCCAAGCTCATCTTCGTTATACGCCCGATTACTTCTCACACCATTCCGAAGCTCTCTGAAAATCGGTAATACAACTACTCTTCTCTTCAACGTCTTAATCTGTTTTTAATTTAAAACTAATTTAACACCAGATTTTGAAGCTGTCAACTCATAATTTCGAAAAAGTTTGCCTGAAGGACCAGTCGCAAAGTATTCAGTGGTCAATTGTACCCAGATAGGTGGTCGTTCATCCGCCATTCGAGCGGGTTCCCGACTGGAGGGGCTGGCGGACAATGCTCAAGGGCGAAGTTCTTCTTGTCCGGGTGGTCTTCCCGGGCTAGAAGAAGACTCGTATTTGAAATTGCGCAGTGGTTTTCTGCGTGAGTTCAAATCGATGTCCGCCCTGTTCCAGCGTTGTCAGCCGGCCCCGGAAGTCGGATTAGGACGATCATCGGCTGACGAACAGCAATCCAAACTAGCATGATTTAATCATAATTCATGACAACCAACGTATTAGGCGCCAAACAGTGTCTGTTGATGAAAATCAATGGTTGATTTCACACCATTTTTTAAGATTTTCCGAAATTTATCCTTGACACTTTTTTCGACTTTGCCTATACTGAATTCATTCAATAACGAGAGCGAGGAACCAAGCATGTCAAAGTCAATTACTAACTTGAACAGTTCATGGCAAAGCCGGCCGTTCAGATTGTAATGCCGTCAACACGGATACAATCTGGCAAACAGTTTGTATCTGTGCCGGCTCACTTTGATATTCAAAGAAGTCTGCATGGGTTTTAACACAGCAGGCTTCGGTTCCGTAAAGGGCAAACCAGAGCTTACTGGTTTGCCCTTTTTTATTGGCTTCAGGACTGCCCGAGCTTAAGAAATTTTTTGAGGTGATTAGATTGAAACGAATGATTGCATTTATTAGCGCCCTGATCGTCTTTCTAGGGGTCGCCTTCGTCATGACTGGCAAGTCGACGACGTCCACGGCGAGTTCGAAGACGACTAGTAGCAACAAAGTCCCGACCGTCGGCATCTTACAACTCCAGACGCACCCGGCCCTTGACGCGATTCACCGCGGGGTCGTCGCTGGTCTCAAGGAATACGGTTACGTCGATGGCAAGACGGTCAAAATCGATTATCAAAATGCTCAGGGTGACCAAAGTAATTTGAAGACGATGAGTCAGAAATTCATGAATGAAAATGCCGCTCTGACTGTCGGTATCGCGACACCCGCCGCACAAGCCTTGGCCTCAGCCGCCAACAAGCAGACGCCCGTCATGTTGGCCGGTATCACTGACCCATCCGGGAGTGGCTTGATCAAGAGTGACCAGCATCCCGGCGCCAACATTACCGGGACTTCTGGTGAATCACCACTGAAGTCGCATTTAGATTTATTACGCAAACTGGTGCCAAATGCCAAAACGATTGGGATCATTTATACGACTTCCGACCACGGTGGCGAATACAACGCCAAGAAGTTTGCCCGCATCTGTAAACAAGAAGGCGTGAAATACAAGTTATACACGATTTCCAACACCAACGATATGCAACAAGTTGCTGAAACGATGGCTGCCAATGTCGATGCCGTTTATGCCCCACAAGATAACGGGGTCGCCAGTGCGATGAAGACTTTAGTTTCTGTCACCAATAAAGCTAAAATTCCAGTAATTCCAGCTGTGGATACGATGGTCAAAGCTGGCGGGCTCGCCACCCTCTCCGTCGACCAATACCAATTAGGTAAATTGACTGGTGAGATGGCTGCCAAAGTCTTGAAAGGCAAGTCAACCAGCAACTATCCAATCAAAGTCATTACGAAGGGTAAAATGACGATCAATTTGAGTGAAGCTAAGAAGTTAGGCATCAAGTTCCCAGCTAGCGTGCTGAAGGAAGCCAAGACGAAAGGGGTTATTTACAAATGAGTATGATCGTATCTAGTATCGGCCAGGGCCTCTTATGGGCAACCCTCGGCGTCGCGTTATTTCTGACATTCCGTATCCTCGATTTTCCAGATATGACGGTTGAAGGCACCTTTCCACTAGGCGCTGCCACCGCTGTCATGGCCATCAGCCACGGGATGGGACCAATCGCCGCATCTGGTCTGGCCTTTGTCGCTGGGGCCATTACGGGGCTCGTCACTGGCCTGCTCTACACGAAAGGTAAAGTGCCGATTCTGCTGGCTGGGATTCTGGTCATGACCGCTTGCTTATCCATTAACCTACGCATCATGGGTGGTAGCTCCAACGTCTCCCTACTCGGCAAGACGACGATTTTTTCCAACCATTTTCTCGAATCACTACCAAAATACTTCGATAGCGTCTTCGTCGGCCTGCTCGTCATCGTTTTGATTACGGTCGTTCTGATCGTCTTTCTGCAGACCAATCTCGGTCAAGCCTTTATCGTTACTGGTGATAATCGTGAAATGGCCCGTTCGATTGGCATCAACACCGACAATATGACGATCATGGGCCTGATGGTTTCAAACGGTATTATCGGCCTGGGTGGCGCGTTGATTGCCCAAAATAACGGCTATGCCGATGTCAGCATGGGGATTGGGATCATCGTTATCGCGTTAGCTTCGATTATTATTGGTGAAGTGGTCTTTGGTGAATTGACTCTGAATCAACGGTTAGTTGCCGTGACCCTCGGGAGTATTTTGTATCAGTTCGTCCGTCTATTAGTGCTTCAACTCGGATTCAACACCAACGATATGAACCTATTATCCGCCTTGATTTTAGCCATTTGCTTGATGTTACCGCAATTCAGCAAGGCCCTACATCTCAACCACGTTTTGAAGAAAGGAGTGGCACGTTATGACGAACAGTAAAACCCCATTACTCGCACTTAAAAATATCGTCACGAAAGTCAATGCTGGCACGCCCAACGAGGTCGCCATCTTGCGGGGCCTCAACTTAGACGTGTACGACGGCGATTTCATTACCGTCCTCGGGTCCAACGGTGCGGGTAAATCAACCCTCTTTAATACCATCAGTGGCGAATTACCCGTTGACAGTGGCACGATTCATTTACGTGATCAAGACATCACCCATATGTCAGTCGAAAAACGCACTGTCTTTCTTGCGCGGGTCTTCCAAGATCCAAAGATGGGAACGGCCCCACGGATGACCGTCGCTGAAAATCTCTTGCTCGCCAGCCAACGCGGTAAACGGCGAACATTGAAACTACGTCAGCTCAAAAAGCACCTGCCCCACTTTCAGAAACTGACTGAAACGATGGATGGCAATGGGCTGTCTGAACGGCTCAATACTGCGACTGAAAATCTATCCGGTGGTCAACGCCAAGCGCTCAGCTTCTTAATGGCGACCGAACAACGACCGGACCTCTTGTTACTAGATGAACACACGGCCGCGTTAGACCCGAAGACCAGCGAACAATTAATGACCCAGACCAATCAACGAGTCACTGAGGAAAAGTTAACTTGTCTGATGATTACTCATCACTTAGACGACGCCCTCAAATACGGCAACCGGCTAATTGTCCTCGATCAAGGCCAGATCAAATACGATGTTCGCGGGACTGAAAAAGCACAGCTAACTAAGGAAAAATTGCTCAGCTTCTTTGATATCATTGAATAACGACCATCGTTTTGAACCCCATTAATAATGACAGCCAGTCAGTGAAAGATGCTGATTGGCTGTTTTTTTAGCAAAAATTGTAACCGTTTTAGTTGTGAACAATTTAATTTAGTGTTATATTCTAACTAGAATAATTCTAACCAATCTGGTCCGCACGAGACGTGAGTTTAAACTCGCTAATTTAGAATAATTACAAACTACCCTTGTGAATCTTCTGCGTTAGTGTTATATTCTATTTAGAACAGTTCTAAACTAAAATTTGGAGGCTTTACAATTATGAAAGTTATTGTCGTTGGTTCTTCTCATGGTGGTTATGAAACGGTTCGCGGTATTTTAGCCGCTCAACCAGATACAGAAATTCAATGGTACGAAAAAGGTGACTTCTTGTCATTCCTCTCATGTGGGATGCAGTTATACCTTGAAGGTGCCGTCAAAGACGTCAACTCCGTCAGCTATGCCACCCCTGAAGGCATGCAGGCACAAGGCGTTCACGTCTTCGTTAATAGTGAGATCAGCAAGGTCGACCCTGCCAGCCACAGTGTGCACGTCATCGACCACGCCACTGGTGACGAACGTGATGAATCTTACGACAAGCTGGTTCTTAGTGTCGGGGCCGTTCCATTCGACTTACCCGTCCCTGGTCATGACTTAGAAAACATCTATGCCATGCGTGGTCGCGACTGGGCCATCAAGTTAAAGGCTAAGACGGTCGACCCAAGTGTCAAGAACGTGGTCGTTATCGGTTCTGGTTACATTGGGATTGAAGCTGCCGAAGTCTTTGCCAAGGCTGGGATGCATGTCACGGTCATTGATTTATTACCACGGCTACTCAGTTTATACCTTGATCAAGAATTCACGGATGTCTTAACGAAGACGATGGCGGACCATGGCATTTACGCTGCGGTTGGCCAAGGTATTAAAGCCTACGAAGGCGTCGACGGTTATGTGACAAAAGTCATTACCGACCAAGGCGAATATCCAGCTGACTTAGTCGTCACCGCTGCCGGCATTCGGCCTGCAACTGGTTTCTTGAAGGACGTTGTCGATCTTGATGACCATGGTCTGATTAAAATCAACGACCATCTCCAAACTAGCGACAAAGACATCTATGCCGTTGGGGATGCAACCTTGGTCCCATTTGCCCCAACTGGTAAGGACAATCGGATTGCCTTAGCCACGAATGCACGTCGCCAAGGTCGGATTGCCGCTAAGAATTTACTTGGCGAAGACGTTCCAATGCCTGCCGTTTCAGGTTCATCTGCCCTTTCAGTCTTTGACTACCACTTTGCTTCAACCGGTGTCAAAGAAGGCACTGCCGATAAATTAGGTGTCAAGAGTGCTTCTGTACTCGTCACTGACACGATTCGGCCAAAGTTTGTTTCTGAAGCCGCTGGTAACACCAAGGTTTGGTTCAAGCTGACCTTTGACCCTTCCGATGGTCGAGTATTAGGTGCCCAAATCATGTCAAAATATGACGTTACCGCCAACATCAACGCCATTTCCGTTGCCGTTCAGGCCAAATTAACCGTTGATGACTTAGCTTACACCGACTTCTTCTTCCAACCTGGTTTCGACCGGCCTTGGAACATCATTAACGTCGCCGCTCAAAAAGCCGCTGCAACGTTGAAATAAAGTTAATTTTACCGCTTAAAAAGCATAAAACAGGGTTCCTCAGAAATTGAGGAACCCTGTTTTAGTATTTGAGAATATTATGACAGTGAGTTGGATTGCAGTCTGTCAACTAATAGATATTAATTAACCCCTGCGTCCCTTGGTCACCCAGTCCTTTGACATCGACCATCACTTCATACAAGCGCTTGGCTTGGGCGGTCGCAACTAGGTTCAAGCCCATTGCGTCCGCTTCACTGAGTGCGATGCGTAAGTCTTTTAGGAAATGCCGAGCAAAGAAGCCAGGCGTGTAATCATCTTTTAAAATCCGCGGCACATAATTGTCCATACTCCAGTTATCCGCACCGCCACTTGACAAGGTTGCCAGCACTTTTTCTGGTTCGAGGCCCGCCGCTTTGGTGTAGAGTAACATTTCTGTTAAGCCAGTCATGGTGCCGGCAATCATGATTTGATTGGCCATCTTGGCATGTTGCCCCGTTCCGGCCGCGCCAAAATGGTTGACCTTATGTCCAAGCACGTTAAATAGTGGCAGCATGGCAGTGTAAGTCTGTTCATCGCCACCGACCATGACGGTTAAAGTCGCATTTTTGGCACCAATATCACCACCTGAGACGGGCGCATCTAACGCCTGTATCCCGTGCGCCGTCGCGTAGTCCGCAATTTTGACCGCCAATTTAGGCTGACTGGTCGTCATATCGATAACCGTCTTACCCGCTGTCAGGCCTTCAAAAATGCCGTCGTGGCCGAAATAAACTTGTTCGACATCACTCGGAAAGCCGACCATCGTAAAGACCACGTCACTATTTTGGGCGACTTCCGCGGGGGTATCAGCCCATGTCGCACCGTTAGCCACCAAGTCATCCGCCTTGCGCTTGGTCCGATTATAAACAGTCATCTCATAGCCCGCTGCCATTAAGTTACGGACGATTGCCGCCCCCATCACACCTGTTCCGATCCAACCTAATTTCATTACTTCCGCATCCTTTCTTCTAACTGTTGCCCACGATTACGCCGCCGACGCCAGAAATGGATCGCTAGTGTCACAGCAAACGCCGCTAAGACGATACCACCAAAGGCCGTCGCTGGAATATCCCAGCCGATTGCTGGAATTGAGATAAATAATTTAATCGCAATCAGGACAATCAAACAATACGCCATCGTTTCCAATTCAGGAATCTTGCGCATCAACCGCATGATGACTTCTGCAATCCCCCGCATGCAGGCAATCCCAATCATCCCACCGATCAAAACAATGACCGGATTGTCCGAAATTGCTAGTGAGGCTAACACAGAATCAATCGAAAAAATAATATCCATCATTTCAATCTGTAAGACCACTGACCAAAATTTGCTCAAGCCGAAGAACCGCCGCTGCTTCTTGGGTTTCTTTTCAACGGTCTCCCCCGCCTTGGGCTGACTAAAGTACCGATACACTAAGTACCCTAAGTAAGCCGCACCTAACACTTTAATCTCCCAAAAACTAATTAAATACGTCCCGATTCCAATAATCAAGAATCGGAAGACATAGGCCCCCCATAAGCCATAGAATAGCGATTTTTCACGCTCTTGTAAATTATCCAAACTCTGGGTCTGAGCTGCTAAGACCACCGCGTTATCCACTGACAACAAACATTCGATAATCGCTAATGATAGAATGATCAACCAATCATTGGCGGATGTCACGACGTTGCCCCAGTTGGCAGCGCTGAAGAAGGGTCCATACAACTGTTCGATTAAATGTAACAAACGGCATCCTCTTTCTTTCATTTCTTTGGTTCGCTAATTTAAGTATACGCGTAATAATAAATGGTGCCGCTTTCTAGAACTAATTTTCAAAAATAAAACTTATTTTCATCGTATTTGGTCAAATGTTGCCTTCTGTTCCTGGCCGAATCCCAACTATTGACCACGAAGTCAATCTGCAACACCCCACTATCGCGCTTCAACCATCCATACGATTGATCACATTCTGAAATGTCTTATCAAATGAACGCTTCACGCTCAACCTTCATCCATAGTGGTCAAAGAACCGCACCGTTTCAGAGTGACAGCGCGACAACTGATTATTTAGATTTGCCTTGGTGTTCGGACGAAGGTTTAGACTTAATTTGTTTTACGACAAGTGGAACAAATTACGGAAACATTAGGAGGATATTCATAATGTTATATGATAAATTACTGGAGCCAATCACGTTTGCTAACGGAACGCAGAGTTTCAACCGAATCATGATGGCACCAATGTGTGATGATTCTTCAGACAATGGTTATGTGACCGCTGGACAACTCACTTATATGCGTGCACGAGCTGCCAATGCTGGCATTATGGTGACTGGATACGCCTACGTCAATGATTCTGGCATTCAAGTTGCTGGTCAGTTGAGTGCTGCTCACGATAATCGTGTGGCAGGATTGCGTGAACTAGCCACTGCCATGAAGTCAAAGGGGGCTCGTGCCATCCTGCAATTATCACATGCGGGACGTGATTCCGGTCCTTCTCAGGCAGCTGGTAAACGTGTGTATGCACCTAGTAAGATGGATTTTCCATGGCTCGACTATGACGTGGATGAAATGACCACGACTGATATTGAAAACGTCATCCATGATTTTCAAGATGCGACCCAACGTGCGATTGACGCTGGCTTTGACGGGGTTGAGATTCACGATTGCCACCATGATTTACTGCAACAATTCTTCTCAGCCTATTCAAACCATCGCAATGATCAATGGGGTGGAAGCTTAGAACGGCGGATGGCCTTCCCACTTGCCGTTCTGAAAGCGGTTAAAGAAACAATTGCGACCGCCAATAAACCAGACTTTATCCTCGGATGGCGGATTAGTCCTGAAGAAGTTCACGGCGAAAACGTCGGTTACCACGTTGCAGAAATGGTCGAGCAAACAAAGGCGGCCATTGCGATTGGCATCGACTACTTGAATGTCTCTCTATCTGGCGGATTAAATTACCACTTCAATGAAGGCCCGAAAGGCTCAAAACAAACCTTTGCTGAAATCTTCCACAACTTGACAGCGGGTCACTGCCCCGTCTTTATCGGCGCCCACGTCCATACCGCGGATGACGCATTAGCAGCCGTAACAGTCGCTGATGGGACTTACATTGGCAGAGCACTGTTAATTGACCCAGATTTCACACAAAAGATTAAAGAAGGCCGTTCTCAGGATATTATCACGACGATTACGCATCAGGAGATGTCCCATCGTGATTTACCGGCAGGCCTCATTGAAAATTATGCTCATCCCGACCGTTTCCAAAAAGGGATTCCATTACCTGGCCTAACCTTCTAATTTAACTGAAAAATAGTAAAAGTAAAACCGGCTTTCAATTGTGAAGACCGGTTTTTTGCAGGTTCTGTAAGGCTAAAACAGTCGACTGGTTTGGTGAGCACCAATTTTCAGCCAGTTAGCTATCATTCATCATTTATGGCGGTGATAGTGAAAGACGAACCTGACAGGTGTTGTTGCCACAGTTTGAAATAAATGATGACCCGCCCGTTTTGCCGACCGGACATCATCGATTACCTCGACCAAGTCCATATTCAGGTGGCACGCGACCTGGCTCCAGACATCAAACAACTTTTCATCAACATCTTTGGTCGGCGTTAACAGCACGAGCTGCTTGTAGCTGAATGGATTATCTGTTTTCAGCGCCAACATTCGAGTGACTAAAATACGCATCGCTGATTGATCGACCTGCTCTGGTATCCCGATGGCAAGAATGTCCGTATCCCTAACTGCTTCACAGATTCCCATGAACTCATCCTCGTCATCATCCGTTGGTGCAAGAAAGACCAGATGAGTTGCTAACTGAATTTGCTGATAAGGACACTGGGATGCGAATGTTTGTGTTAGCCGATTCAACGCAGCGTCTGGTTTCAAACTTGTATCTATTACTAATAGTTGTTGCATCGTTGACCTCTAAAGATTTGATTGACTTTGGCTCAAAAAAGCTAACATTAACTGAATTGCAACTTGTTCATTTCGCCCATAAAAGCCATGACCGGCTCCAGGTATTGGACGCAAAGTCGCCTGTGCATAATATCGAGCCGCACGTCGTGAATAACTGATTGGAACGACCCGATCCGCTTCACCATGAATAATCAAGACCGGGCGCGTGAAGTCAAACAAGTGTGCATAAATATCATAATTTAATAATGGTTCATAATATGCTCGACCAACCGCCATGAAAGCGTGCGGTATTTTTTCAGGAATGGCATCGATATCTTGATAATGCTTGCGGGCATCATCCGGGATAATAAATGCAGGGTACAATAATAGTAACCCGGCAATTTGCTGGTTCAGATCATTCGCAACCATTGCAGCAACCGCGCCACCCTGACTTTCACCAGCAAGGTATAACTGGCTCGCATCAACTTCAGGGCGTTGCCGTAGCACTCTCACAACACGTCGCAAATCATCTGCTTCTGTAAAAATAGACATCTCAAGTGTTGATCCCGTACTCCAGCCAGTAATACTACCGCCGCTGAAATCAAACGTATAAACGGTGTAGCCACTTGCCGCCAATTGTTGTGCGTAGCCAGCCACAAAACTCACATCCTCACCTAAGCCTGGGCAAAAAATAATCGTCGGATGTTGGCGCCCATCAGCATGGTAATAAAGTTGACCAACAAGTGTTGTCTGCTTTCGTTGAATATTGACCGTTTTCACCTTGGTGTCCGGCATTCCACATTTCTCCTTTCCGCTAACCGATTAGTGATGACCTAGAACAGTAGTTGGCAATTTACAACCATTTTTATCGTCACGTCTACTGACTATCCCCAGTCCCACCATGTTAACGATTAAAATCATAAACCTTCGCCTAAACTTCAAGGCAACTATTTTCCACGATTTTTATCACTTTATTTGTCATGAATCATGATTAAATCATTCTATTTTCTAAGTTCAAAAGCCGCCAGCTGAGACCCGCTGGAAACAGTGCGAGTTACCGTAAACTTGCTGTCGTGGAGATGTCCTACGCCGGCTTCCAGGCATTCTGGGCAATGGCCGGAACGTGGTGGACACAGATTTAAGCCGACAACCCACGTCTTAAATACTGGTCTTTCACTAACCAAGCACAAGACGCTTGCTAAGTGAAATTTCACCACTGGGCCTTGCCCAGAACACCTTCCAGCCTGGATGGTATTCGAAAGGCAGACATGTGCGGACCCAATTTTTAATGGACTGATTGCTGATTTATATCAAACAGTACAGCTGTTATCTAACTGTCAGATTTGTTTTATCTAAAACTTTTTTCTTAATCATTAGGCTATCGTCTAGTCTCGTCAGTACAGGAGTGTGTTGATTACTATCCTTTACTTGATATGTTTTCGAATCAGACTAAATATGAACTACTTAATGCTTTGAAATCAGTAATCCTGTCATTTACTAACAAGGTAGTTTCGATTAGATCCGCTCAACAAAATCTTGGCCTGCAAATTCCAGATGAATTTTATTGCCATCATCGATACCAACTCAAAGTTTGTCTGAAGAACCCGTCACCTAGTATTTTAGTGGTCAGTTACACCAAGTTAGATGGCCGTTCATCCGCCATTCGAGCGGCTTCCCGACTGGAGGGGCTGGCTGACAATGCTCAAGGGCGAAATTCTTCTTGTCCGGGTGGGGTTCCCGGGCTAGAAGAAGACTCGTATTTGAAATTGCGCAGTGATCTTCTGCGTGAGTTCAAATCGATGTCCGCCGTGTTCCAGCGTTGTCAGCCGGCCCCGGAAGTCGGACTAAGACGCGCATCGGCTGACGAACAACAATCCAAACTGGCACTTTTCAATCATCTTTAATGCTAAGGAATAACCAGCACAACGCGTATGCACCGCATAATATAAAAGTGAGCCATTAAGATGTTTGGACACTTAAGGGCTCACTCTAACCAAAGTGGTTTTATTTAAAGTATTTTTCGATAATGCGCGGTTTGTTGGCGGTAAAGCCCTGCTCTAATTCGGCACCTGCATCAGTTGCTAACTGTTGCAACACAGGAACGCTATCCGTCACAGAACTGCTAGCACTCGTTACAAACGGAATAATCCGCTTACCTTTAAAATCGTTTTGCTCGAACAAAGAATGAATAATCATTGGGGGTTGATACCACCAGGTCGGAAATCCAACATAGATGACATCATAGGCCGTTAAATCACTAGTCAGAGGCCGAATTTCAGGGTGAATCGCCTGGTCCTTCTCTCCCTCTGCACGTTTGCCAGCAGCCTGATAATCGCTTGAGTATGGGACTACTGGCTGAATTTCTTCAATATCGGCACCACTCAATTGCTGTACTTGTTGCGCCGCCCGCTTGGTATTACCAGACCAAGAAAAATATAACACTAATGCTTTTTGCTCATCTGCCATTTAAGCTATCCCTTTCCATACTGACATCATCACTATTGACGCTATTCTTCAAAACAGCCGTTCTACGCCATGACCAGTTGTCCAATCAGTGTCAGCCCGTTCCAAGAGCCAGCGTCAAGTGTGATAATTGACTTTTCTGGTAATTCAAGATGCCGTATTCGGATACGACACTAACTCACATCAAACATTGCGCCAATCATTTGGTGCCCATCATCTATAGAACAACTATTTGGTGCTAATCACCATAGACTTCTTTGGCTAAACCGAACGCGGACCAGGCCTTTGGCCACCCGGCATAAAATGCCAGCTGCGTAATCAGTGCAACCATCTCATCCTTGGTAACACCATGCTTTTTGGCCAGCTTCATGTGTGACGATAATTGAGGGAACAACCCCTGCGACATCAATGAAGCGCAAGTAATCATACTCCGGTCATGCAACGAAAGCTCAGACTCTCGCGACCAAACTTCGCCAAATAAAACATCATCATTAAGTGCAGCAAATTGAGGTGCAAATTCACCTAAATTGTCACGTCCAGCTGTTTGTTTTTCTGCCATAATCAATCAAGCCTCCAAGTTATTGTAAGCGTCGTCTGTTACGGGTTCTAACCACTCTGCCGTACCAGCCGTAATTGCGATATGTTCGAACCAACTATCTTTGGTTGCACCATGCCAGTGTTTGACCCCGTCCTTCGTCACAACAACATCACCCGCAACTAAGTGCCGTGGTTTCTGGCCAGCTTCCTGATACCAGCCTTCGCCACCAGTAACAAGTAGGATTTGAAAACCGTTATGATGAATATGCCAATTATTCCGGCATCCAGGTTCAAAAGTCACGTTGCCGACATGCACATTGACATCTGGATCAGAAACCAGTCCTTTTAAATAACTTTGCCCGATAAAATATTGCTGAAAAGCCGTGTTCGGTTCTCCAACTGGAAAAATAACGCCATCTTTTACTTCTGAATTTTTGACCATTCAAATCATCCTTTCATTCAAATTATTGCAAGATTCACGCGTCGTGGACATCATCTAAAATGCGTTCACTGGATTCAGGAAACAACTTTTCGGCTTCGTTTCGCAGAATATGATCCTGAAAATGGTCGATCTTATAGGATAAATAATCAATCGTTTGTTTGGTTTGATTCAGTTGTTCTTGCAACTCTGTTCGTTGCTCAATCAACAAATCGCGTCGTGCTTCCGCAGTCATGCCATCCTGGTGTAATAATTTCATATATTCAATCAAGGATTCAATCGACATCCCGGCTCGCCGTAACGTTTTAACATAGTAAATCCAATTCATGTCATTATCATCGTAATCACGATAACCACTTTCATTTCGATGAATTGGTGGTAGAATCCCAATTCGTTCCCAGTAACGTAAAGTGTCCTTTGTTACTTTAAATTGTTTACTAACTGCGTTAATATTCATTGCTTCACCTCTCTGCAGATTAATTCATACCAATCTCTCAATTGCTTTCTCACACCGTTTATATTGTTAAGTATAAACCTTGGTGTGAACTCCAAGGCAAGGCACAATTCAATTAATCTGCGATGCAATTCGTCTCTTGTCAAATGGTCATCATTTAGTTATGACATCACGATGTGCCAAATACCGTTCGTGGACGATCACTAAGCCCATAATGCAATCGACCGCCACAAGCATCCACATCATTGGCAGCCAAGCAACCGCCACGAGTAACAAGAGGGTCAACAAGATAACCAGTATCCCCGACAGCCCCGTTCCGCGGCCACTTACGGCAATTTTTTCGATGGCCCACATCACTAGCAAGCTACCAAATAACAATCCAGAGAAGGCTAACTTCAGCGTTAAGGTCGCTTCATCCAACGCTAAATGCAATGCGATCCCCATGCCAAAAATCAAGAAGATATCCAAAATAAAGAGCCAACTAGTCATAATAACCTTGATTGAAGAAGACAACGTGATATGCAGTTCCCCTAGAATCAAATAATAACTGCCACTGACTAACGCAATCAGGATAATACAAATAATAAACTGACTGAGGGCCACAGACTGACCACTTTCGGCAACGGCTTCATACAAACCCGCAATAATTTCACCTAATGCGATCATGGTCATCAGCCCGTAACGCTCAATGAGTGAATCCTTAACGACGTGTGTCATATTAGTTTGTTGATATTCACGTTCCAAATTAGGGTTAGCAAAGAAAACATCACCGAGATTAAAGATCAACGCCAATACAATTATCGCAATAGACCACCGATTGGGGGTAAATAGGCTGATAATGAGCAACCCCGCTGAAACTAGGTGGACATTCGCCCAAACCCGCGATGCAGGTCCATGAATTCGATCATAGTGTGCAATACCAAACCAGACTGCAGCAAGCATCAGCTCAATCAGTAAGAACGCAATCGTCAGATGAGTGTAATTACCATGTAGCGCTTCTGGAATAAAAATCGCACCGATTCCTGTGAATATCATCTGAACATTAATGATAATGACGTTTAAAATTGAACCATTGCCGTGATTATCAAAGTACCCGGAAGTCTCACTCCATCCCCAGAGAAACCACCAAAATATCAACGTTGCATTCAAAATCGTGGTCCAAGACAAATGTTCGACGAGCCCATCAGTGATTCGTGAGAAAACGACGGCAAATATTAAATCATAAAATAATTCCAACCAACTGATTTTACGACCATCGATTTGGTCGTCAATCGTACGTGGCCGGCCTAAAAAATTAAACACGCTCATAATCTCCTGTCATAATTTTATTTATAAAAAATAGCTATAACCTACTTGAGATTATAGCTATTATATAAATTTCAGGCAAGAATATGCGTCATGCCAATTGATTACATGACTTGCTTACTTGGGCGAATGATGATTTCATTGATTGAAGCATCAGCTGGTGCATTAATTGCAAATGCAATCGATTCAGCCACCCGTTCTGGGGAGATGGCGAACAAATCATAGAATTGTTCCGTCCCCTTCTTCACTTCTTCATCAGTAATTGAGTTCGTTAATTCCGTAGCAATGGCACCTGGAGAGACGACCGTCACCCGAATATTGCTTCCAGCTTGAGCTTCTTCTTGGCGAAGTCCTTCACTAATTGCAAGCACCGCCTGCTTAGTTGCGCTATAGACTGCTGAACCAGGTCCAACGATGTGTCCTGCAATTGATGAGGTATTAATGAAATGACCAGATTGTTGTTCACGCATAATGCCAAGGGCTGCATTAATGCCATAGAGCACACCCTTTTCATTGACATCGATCATTCGATTCCAATCTGTAACTTTACCCTCAGCTAAGACAGACTGTGGCATTAAACCAGCGTTATTCATCCAAACATCAATCCGACCATAGGCATCAACAGCTTTCTTCGCGAGTTGCTTGACCGAGTCTAAATCGGTGACATCCGTGACCGCATATGTTGCTTCGCCGCCTGCGTTTTCAATTGCTTGCGTAATTTCTTGAAGTCGTGCTTCACGCCGAGCACCTAAGACTAATTGATTGCCTTGGCTAGCTAATAATTTGGCAGTGGCTTCACCAATACCACTAGACGCACCTGTAATGACGATAACTTTTTTTGACATATAATTAAACACTCCTTATCTTTAATACAATATGTAGCATATACCTTGGTCTGAACTCCAAGGCAAGCCAGAAACTTCGCAATTTTTAAAGACCACTTTTCCGACTGACTAGCCACCCACTTTTGCGTCAGCTCGCCGACCATCACATCGACAAATCAACTCGCACAAGAGCTGTCTTGGTTCCATTTACAAAACAGAAAATGCCGACTATTTCAACAGAGAAATAATCGGCATTTTATTCGAAGCGATTGCTTACCTAGCTAAGATTATAGACGTGTACTTAACCAGTCTAATAATTTGTGTAATTCTTCTTCCACGTATTCAGGCTTCCAATAAGTCTCAATATGATGGGCACCTTGAATCAGATATAACTCTTTGTCCTGAGTCCCAGTCGCATTTGCATAGGCACCTTCACTTAAATAGAGTGAATCGGCTGCAGATCCCGCCATCATGAGCAATGGCACATTAATCAGTTCCATCCGCGTTGACGCGTCAAAGGTCATTAGTTTCATTAAGCTGCTGACACGATAAACACCAGTTGCATTTGGATGAACATGCGTCTGGGCATAGTATTCATAACCTTCTCGATACATATCAAATGGTAACTTAGCCACTTGTTCAGGTTGCATTTGTGCCATATCAGGCGTATATGGCGTCTTTTCACCACGTACTTCCGCCTCACGTGCTTCTGAAGCCTTTTGCAACCGCTCTTGAATCGTATTGGCTTCTGACAGAACGAATCCATCGCGTCGAACTGCACCAGTATTAAAAGCAGATAACGTTGCGACTACCTTGAACCGTTTGTCACTCTGACCGGCAGCTAATGTATAGCCACCGCCGCCGCAAATCCCAAAGGCCCCTAACCGACTGTAGTCAACACCAGGAAATACAGAAAGTGCATCTGCCATTCCATGAATATCTTCTACACGAGAAGCAGGATCATCCGTCAAACGAGGCTGTCCACCTGAAGCACCTTGATAGGCAGCATCCGCCGCAATCGTGATGTAGCCATTTTCTACCAAGCGTTGGGCAAATAACCCGGCAACTTGTTCCTTAACCCCACCATTTGGATGAGCGACAGTCAATGCAGGGTAAGATTTACTTGGATCATAATCAGCCGGCGTATAAATATTGACCGCAATTTTGATACCATTCAAATCATAGCTGACTGGATGAATATTCACCTTGCCGGCTTCATTTTTGGTAATTGCATCTGCGTATACTAGACCCCAAGGATTATCCTTGACGGTTGTAATTTCACTAGTTGGAACATCGTGTAGTTCAAATTTACTCATTATTGCTGATCTCCTTAGGTTATTTTGGTAGTTATCCTAATTAACGTTTTAATCATAAAGTATGAAGTGCACACCAAGGCAAGCATTTAAACATTAATTTTTGCATTATTTGCCACCTCGTCTTTAAACGACCATGATTGTTCAAACGTCTGAAACAATCAGCATCTTGCTTGTGGCTAAAATATTCGGTGCCTACTTCTACCATTGAATGGCGACGGATTGCTTAATAAAACGATGGTTTGGCTAAATTTTCTGAGCCCGTCTCAATAATAGCGACATTTTCATTCTGATGCGTTGTCGGTGCTTTGACCATATCGGTAATAAAGTGGGCCACGGCCTGGCGAGAGACTTGTGCACCAGTAACTGGAGTACCGAATGGGACCAGCGTATAATCGGTTTTGGCCGCATTGTTATAGAGCATCGACATTCGAACGTAGGTGTAATCGATCGCATTGTCTTGATCTAAAGCAGCAATGGCGTCGCGTTCAGGCTGCCGATTGGTAAAGTAGGCCATCATCGACTTGCCCCATTCACCAAACTTACCACCAACTTCATTATAAAGACCGATCGTACCAGAGATTACTAAGCGCCGAATTCCGGCCTTTTTCATGGCTGCTGCAGTCGCATTCATTGCTTCTGCGGTCGGTGTATTCAGGAAGACAAAATCTTGTCCGACCATGGCTTGGTTTAAAGTCGCTTCATCCAAAATATCGCCATCTACCAAGTGTTCTCGCTGATCATCAATCACAGTAATTCGCTGTGTCACATGATGACCATAGAGCGTTAGCTGGGCAGTTGTTTCATTAAGTAACCGCTCAATTAAATAACTTGAGATCTGACCCGTTGCACCTAAAATAATGACATTCATTTGATATTTCCTCCTAATAAAAACTTGGTTTACGCCATGCGGTATCTGGTTCACCGATACCTAAACTTTCACGATGGTAATCTTGTTTACCAGTCAACAAATCAGTGACTAACTGTGCCACACCCTCGCGAGTCACCTGCGATTCAGTAAAGGGTTGCCCCTTTGTCGTCAGATGAACTTGAGTGTGTTGCGCGTCGTTATACATCCAGGTAATTCGTAACAGGACATAGTCAAGGGGACTACCCTCAATAACGTCAGCTGCTTGCCGATACTTGGATTGCCAAACCTTGCCCATTTGTTGCCGATACCACGCTGCGAATGGGCCCGCAACTTCTTGGTAGAGATCCGGCACACTAGCTGCAATGAACCGTGACACCTTCATTTTCTCTAGGACGTCAACAATTGGCTTAACCAATGCATCACCGGCAACATAGTTGAGATATACAGCATCCACACCTTGCTTCAACGCATCTTGGATTTTGACGACATCTTCAAATGTGCCATCTACTAAGTCAACTCGTTCACTAGCCTTTTCAGCTAAGCGCGTCGAAACGTTGCGCCCATATAACACGAGCTGGAAATCCGTTTGGTCAAGTAAATCATCTGTCAATAGTCGTGCGACTTGTCCGGCCGCACCTAGAATCATAATTTTCATCAAAAAATCTCCCTCGTTGGTTTACTTCAATGTAAAATATATACCTTTGAGTGCAGTCCATAGCAAGGATTGACACTCTAATTGCCATTATTTATTTTGTTTAACAAATTTATCGATAGCCTGGTCATCATTGGCAGTTAATCCCTTATGAAGGGTAATTTGCTTGTTCTTGATCATTTTCTTCAAATAGGGCATGCTCTCACTTATATTACTGGAAGCACTGGTCGTGAACGGAATAATCGTTTTATTTTTCAGCTGAACGTCATCAAAAAAAGAATTGATCAGCATTGGTGGACGATGGAACCAAGTCGGAAAACCGAGCCAAATGGTTTGGTACTGCGACAAATCGACGTTTAATTTCGCCAGCTCGGGATGTTGATTTCGATCAACTTGAGCTTTAGCAGTACTAGCCATTTTCGTATATTCTTTTGAATAGGCTTGCTTAGGTTTCAAAGCAACTGTTTTAACGCCTAATTGTTGCCCAATCTTTTGTGCAGCTTGTTTTGTCGTTCCGGTTTCAGAGAAATAGATCACGATTGTTTTTTGAGTTGCCCGCTTACCCTTTCGATTGGTTGTCTGATGCGCTTGACGGTCTTCCCGAGATTGATTGTCGGAATGATTATGAACCACGAAACTTACACCCACAATCACTAGAATAATGACGCCAATTAGTCCAATCGTTCCCCTAATTTTCATCGGCATTTTCCTCTGCTTTATCTTAGAATGTTGTTAGTGTAAACCTTGGTCTGCGCTTCAAGGCAACAAATTAATTTCTAAATTCAATATTCGCTCAGTGGAATTCAGTGCCGGAATTCAATTCGAATGCGCCATAATCAACCTATTTGAGCGCGCAAAAAAAGCCGGCTCACACCGACTTTCAGCTCACTCACTATTCTTCTAATTGCCGAATTGCTTTGGCCGGCACTCCCGCCACGAGCGTATTATCCGGCACATCATGCGTGACGACTGCGCCAGCTGCGACAACAACGTTATTACCGATCGTCACGCCGGATGTAATCGTGACCTTGCCACCAATCCAGACATCATTACCAATTGTCACGGGATGGCCCTGAGCGAGGTTGGCACGGCGACCACTCGCTGTCAGTGGATGATTGACCGTGTAAATATCGACATTGGGGCCAATCATCACGTTGTCACCAATGTGTACCGGCGCAATATCCAAAATTGTTAAATTGTAATTACTCAAAAAGTTGTCGCCAACGTGAATGTTACGACCATTATCGCAGTTAAAATTGGCTTGCACTGATAAATTATCGCCATAGCTCCCCAAAATTTCCTGCATCTTAGCCGTCTGCGCAGCCGGATCTGTCGCAGGAATTTGGTTGAATTCCTGACACAACTTAGCCGCCCGCGCCTTTTGAGCCGCAACGCCGCTATCCTTGAATTGGTACCATTCACCAGCTGCTAATTTGCTTAATTCTGACATTTAGGTCAACCTCCCGTGGTTTATTAATAAGGTTAGTTTACAACTTAGAGCTAGCTCGAAGTCAAACACCAACACGAGCTTTCCAGCCAATAATATTAAAAAGCACCACCACGAAGAGTCCCACATAAGACAAGCCAACACTAAATCGACCCACATTCGAATTCGAATTCGTTCATTTCGCCAACTTTGAAGGCAATTAAAAAAACGATTAGGCTATCTTCCAGCCTAATCGTTCTCCATTCAATTGCGTTAATTACGAATACGTGTCAATTAATTGTTGTAACGCTTGATTATCGGCCGCCGTCCCAATCGTCAGGCGTAACCAACCTGGCCGTAACCCGGTCCGAATCAGGTAACCATGGTGTAATAAGTAATCGGCGAGGCGGTCGGCATCTGGGTACTCAAAGAAGATAAAGTTAGCGCCAGATTGGTCGTAAGTAATTTGCTGTTCGTCAAAGAATTTTGTCCACTTAGCCCGCTCAGTCGCATTTTTTTGGACAGTGGCTGCCACAAAATCGGGATCATTAAGCGCCGCCAAAGCAGCGACTTGGGCCAACGAGTTCACATTATAGGGCAAGCGAACGGTCTGCATCGTCGCCGCATACCGCTGATTGAAGACGGCATAGCCGACGCGGAAGTTTGCGAGTCCATATGCCTTAGAAAAGGTCCGCATGACAACGACATTCTCGTATTTGGCGGGCAGCTGCATCGCAGTCACCTGTGCCGCATCAGCTGCAAAATCAATGTACGCTTCGTCGATCAACACCATCGTCTCTTGGGGCACCTGCTGGATGAAGGCTTCAATGTCGGCTAACGATTCCACCGTTCCAGTCGGATTATTGGGATTACATAACCAGACCATCTTGACTTGCGGCGTGATTGCGGCGGCTAACGCCTTGAAGTCAACGTGATCGTTGGCTAAAGTTGGCACGCTGACTAGCTTGGCATCCTCGATTTCAGCGTGCAGTCCGTACTCTGAAAAGGTCGGTGCGGAGACGATGACTTGGTCACCAGCCCCCAAGAACGTCCGCGATAACATGACGATCATTTCGTCGAGGCCGACGCTAAACACGATGCTATCAGGGTCGATCCGTTGCTGCTTAGCGACCGCCGTACGCAAGGCTTGAGCATCCGCATCCGGATAACGATTACTCTGAGTAAAGTCCCAATTTTTAATCGCAGTCGCCACCGCTGGCGAGGTCCCGTATGGATTTTCGTTGGCTGATAACCGCACCAACCGTGGTAATCCTAATTCGGCTTGCAACGTGGCTAATGTTTTTTCTGGCACATAGGCTGCTAACTGTTCGATGCTTGCTTTCATCCAACTACCTCCTATAAGTTCTTGATTTCAGGACGATCCTTGTAATCACTCATCTTGCCTTCACGCTTGGCGAGTTCAGTCTTGATCTGGTCAAAACTAACGCCGCGTTCGACGAGTAGCACGAGCACGTGATAGAGTAAGTCGGCCGTTTCATAGGTCAATTCATCGTCGCCAGGATTCTTCGCCGCCACGATGACTTCCGTTGATTCTTCGCCGACCTTTTTCAAAATCTTGTCGAGCCCCTTAGTGAACAGGTAGTCCGTGTAAGACCCCTTCTTAGGCGTTGCTTTCCGTTGTTTGATCAATTCGTATAATTCTTCCATGTTTTGCATATTCGACACCACTTTCTTCTATTATATAGATATCATTTGTTAACCCAGTCAGCATCATCAATTAAGACACTGACCGTCACATTTACTAAACATCATCGATTGAGACTCTGACCGTCACATTCTACTGAACATTATCGATTGCCGGTTTGCTAACGCGCACACTGGCTAAAACGCCGGCCATGCGTCATCCGGCAAACACCGTGTTAATCTGGCACTTCACCAACTACTTGACCGGGTTGAAAAAACAACTCGTGTGGCCGGTGTGACAAGCTGGCCCGTGGGGATGGACTGAGACTAGCAACGTATCTTGGTCACAATCCAGCGTCATATTGACAACGTCTTGAACATTGCCACTCGTTTCACCCTTGTGCCAGAGTTCTTGGCGTGAGCGTGACCAAAACCACGTTTGCCCGGAACTTAACGTTCGTTGGTAACTTTCGGCGTTCATCCACGCGACCATCAAGACGTCCTTGGTATCGGCGTCCGTTACGACCGTCGTGAGTAAGCCATTACCCTTCTCAAAATCTGGTTTCATCGAACCACGACCCCACTTTCCTTTAAGGCGGCTTTAACATCCGCAATCGTCAACTCACCGAAGTGAAAGACGGAAGCAGCAAGTGCACCGTCGACCGTTGTCTCTGCGAACACATCGACAAAGTCTTGCAGGTTACCGGCACCCCCGCTGGCGATGATTGGTACGTTGACCGCGGCACCAAGCGCCTGATAGAGCTTGGCATCAAAGCCGGCTTTCGTGCCATCGCGATCCATGCTAGTCACCAACAACTCACCAGCGCCTAAGTCGACGGCTTGTTTGGCCCATTCGATTGCATCTAAATCGGTCGCTTGCTGACCACCGTGGGTATAAACGCGATACTGCTGAGCTTGCTCATCCCAGGCAGCGTCGATAGCGACCACGATACACTGATTGCCGAATTTTTCAGCTCCGGCCCGAATCAAGTCAGGATTGGCAACCGCTGCCGAATTGATGGCCGTTTTGTCCGCCCCAGCCCGCAGAATCCGTTGCATATCCGCCACACTGGTGATGCCGCCACCAATCGTCAGTGGCATGAAGACTTGCGCGGAGACCTGTTCGACCATCGTCGCCATCGTCTCGCGATGTTCATTAGTCGCCGCGATGTCTAAGAAGACCAGTTCGTCGGCCCCCTGTTGTTGATACGCAGCGGCAATTTCGACTGGATCGCCAACATCAGTCAGATTGACAAAATTAACGCCCTTTTTAACGCGGCCATCGGCAACATCCAGACAGGGAATAATTCGTTTAGCTATCATGCTTCCACCTCCGCTAATGCTGCCAGGGTCACGCCGCCCTGAGCCAGTGCCTTACCGATGATGACATCCTTAAAGCCACTGGCCTGCAAGACTTGCACATCCGTCAAATCGCGAATTCCACCGCTGGCAATTAGATTTGCAGTTGGCACCTGGGCTTGCAATTCTTCGTACAAGCCTAAGTTCGGTCCCTGCATCGTGCCATCACGAGCAACGTCAGTCACGATAAAGTGGCGGGCGCCACTGGCCGTCATGGCTTTCATCAAGGTGCTCATCTTCGTTTGTGACTGTTCCAACCAGCCCTTGATAGCGACGTAACCGTCCGTCCCATCGATGCCGATGACGATCCGTTCACCACCGAATTCGGCTAAGAGCCGTTTGACCAATTCAGGGTCCGTCAATGCCACCGACCCTAAAATCAGACGGTCGATGCCGAGTTTCAAATAACGGGTTGCGAGTTCATAGGTCCGAATCCCACCACCTAATTCGATGGTGCCCTTAAAGGCCTTGCGAATTGCGGCAATCGTGGCATAATTCTCCGGCTGTCCCGATTTGGCGCCATCCAAGTCGACCATGTGGAGATGCGTCAATCCGGCCGCGTTAATTTGTTGCGCTTGGGCCACCGGATCAGGATTGATCAACGTGGCCTGTTTAAAATCACCTTGGTAGAGTCGAACACTCTGGCCGGCTCGTAAATCAATTGCTGGAAAAATCATTTGCACTCACCATTTCCTTAAAAGCTGCTAGTTGTTGTAACCCGACCTGACCACTCTTCTCAGGGTGAAACTGCATGCCAATCACATTTTGGCGTTGCACGATGCTGGGAACCGTCACCCCATGTTCCACGGTCGCCACGATTTCAGCGCGCGGACAAACCGCATAGTAGGAGTGAACAAAATAAGTATAAGCGGCATCGATGCTGGCAAAGGCACTGTTTGGACGTTGGAGGTCGTTTTGGTTCCAGCCCATCTGCGGTACTTTGACGTTCAAGTCATCCGGAATGGCAGCGACGTGCCCGCGTAGTAGTCCCAGACCGGCATGTTTGCCGTACTCCGAGCTGCTTTCAAATAGCAGTTGCATGCCCAAACAAATCCCTAAAATCGGCTTGCCGTTTTGAGCGAGTCCCTGCAACACGCCGACGAGCTGCCGTTCTTTTAAGGCATCCATCGCAGCTGCAAACGCTCCAACTCCCGGTAAAATAACAGCATCGGCACTCGCCAACTGTTGTGGGTCAGCGGTCAAAACGGTCGGCACTTGTAAGTAATCAAAGGCTTTCTTCAGATTACGGGTGTTGCCCGTATCATAATCGACGATTGCGAACATTAAATCACGCCTTTCGTGGAGTTGACCCCCTGAATTTCAGGATTGATCGTCACGGCCGCCCGCATGGCACGACCAAACGCTTTGAACAAACTTTCAACTTTGTGGTGGGTATTGCGCCCGTATAAAATGCGTGCGTGTAAATTCATCTCGGCGGCAAATGCGACGGCTTGGAAGAAGTCTTCGACCGTTTCAGTATCCAGACCACCGAGTCGCGGATTCGTGAGTTCGGCGTCAAAGACTAAGTAGGACCGCCCGCTCAAGTCAACGCTGACTTGGCCTAAGGTTTCATCCATTGGCACAAACTCGGTGCCGTACCGTTCGATGCCCTGCTTGTCACCCAAGGCTTGCTTGAAGCACTCGCCGAGCACGATGCCAGTATCTTCCGTTGTGTGGTGCGGATCAACATCCAAGTCACCGTGGCACTTGACGACTAACCCAAAGCGACCGTGCTTAGCAAATAGGTTCAACATGTGGTTCAAAAAGCCGATGCCCGTATCAATTTCAATGCCACTCTGTTCGTCTAAATTCAAACTAATTTCAATCTGTGTTTCCTTGGTTTCACGTTTAATCGTTGCTTGTCGCATGTGCATTTCCTCCTCGTCTCATCACCGGCTGGCTGTTAGTCGCCGGCACCAACCAACAATTAGCAGGTCTTAATCATAGTAAGTGTCAAACCGACTCTCGATCGCACGAGCGTGGCCTTCCAAGCCTTCGACCCGCGCTAAAGTCGTGATTGCGGGCGCTTCTTTGGCTAAGGCGTCTTTGGTGTATTGAATAAAGGACGTCCGCTTAACGAAATCATACACGCCGAGCGGTGACGAGAACCGCGCCGTCCCACTAGTTGGCAGGATGTGGTTGGGACCCGCAACGTAGTCTCCGAGTGGTTCGGAGGCGTACCGGCCTAAGAAGACGGAACCCGCATTTTTGATCAGATTTAAGTACTGCGTTGGATTCTTCAATTGGACTTCCAAGTGTTCGGGCGCTACTGTGTTCATCAGGTCAAACATGTCTTCGACCTTCGAGACTACCGCGATAAACCCTTTTTCATCGACGGCGGCCGTGGCAATGTCCTCACGTGGTAACACGTTCAATTGTGACGTCACATTGTCACTCACCGCTTGGGCTAAATCCGCACTATCGGTAATCAAGATCGGCCGTGCCCGCTTGTCATGTTCAGCTTGGCTCAATAAATCAGCCGCTAACTGCCGGGGATCCGCGGAATCATCCGCTAAGATACCGATTTCTGATGGCCCGGCCACCATGTCGATGGCCACCTGACCAAAGACTTGTTTCTTGGCTGTTGCCACAAAGATGTTCCCAGGGCCGATAATCTTGTCGACCGCCGGAATCGTTTCAGTCCCATAGGCTAACGCGGCGATGGCTTGGGCGCCACCAACTTGATAAATCGCGTCGACACCGGCGATTTTTGCTGCGGCCAGCACGGCGGGATTAATGCCGTCGACTTGTGGCGGGGTGACCATGATGACTTCATTGACACCCGCGATTTTGGCCGGTAAGGCACTCATTAGTAACGTTGATGGATAGGCGGCGGTGCCACCTGGAACGTATAAACCGACCCGATTGAGTGGCAGTAACTTTTGTCCCCGTAGGACGCCAGGTTGTTCAGCATCAATAAAGCCTGTTGCCTTTTCCTTTTCGTGGAAACTGGTGATGTTGCGTTTGGCTAATAACAAGGCATCCTTCACTTTGGGATCCAAATTGTCATAGGCGTCATCAATCACGGCTTGTGATAGCTTGAAGTCGGTCAGCTTAACCTGATCGAACTGGGCTTCGTAATCCTTGACGGCCGCATCGCCGTTTTTGATCACGTTGGCAATAATATCGCGTACCGCGGATTCAACCTTTAAATCGGTCAACTGTTGGGTCTTGGTTTGAACTAAACGTTTTAAACTGGCTAAATCTTCATTAATAATTTTCATTAGGCAAACTCCTTTGGATTATTCGCGGCGACCACTGCAGCTAACCGATCAACTAAATCATAAATGGCGGTTTGTTGCTGTTTGAGCGCTAAGCGGTTGACCACTAACCGGGTCGAAACTGGTTGTAAATAGTCATAAATTTGTAAATGGTTCTCACGAATCGTGGTCCCCGTCTCGGTGATGTCGACGATGGCATCCGCCAAACCGGTCAACGGTGCTAATTCGACCGAGCCTTCAATCTTAATAATTTCAACGTCTTGACCCAAACGATCAAAATAACGTTGGGTAATCAAGGGGTACTTGGTGCCGATGATCTTGCGCCGTGGTGCGACCGGATCGAAGTCGGCGGTCGATGCCAACACGAATTGGCACTTGCCCACGCCCAGATCTAACAATTCGTACTGGGTACTCTCGTGTTCGGTCAAAATATCACTACCAACGATACCGATATCGGCAGCGCCCCGTTCGAGGAAGGTCGTGACGTCTGGCCCCTTTGCCAAAATAAACTCATAAGGCTGGGTCTTGGAATCAAAAATCAATCGGCGCTGCTTGTTGCGGACTTGCGAACAATCCAATCCGGCCTGTTCCAGTAATGGGAGGACTTGTTGTTCAACGCGGCCCTTGGTCAACGCAATTTTCAAACGTGGTTCAGTCATTGGTCACACCTCCAGTTAAATCAATCAGTTGCGCATTCAAACGTTGTGCTTCGATGCGCGCCCCTGCTAAGTCATCCGCCAAACTCAAAATGGCGTGCGGTTGTTTTGCTAAGTAGGCCTCCGCTTGTGGCCATTGTTCAGGTTCAAAGTAAATCAATTGTTCGGCGTAAGCGGTCTGTTGGTCGGTGGCTAAAGTCGTTAACAAGTCGACGTTTAGCCCCATCCCGACGGCCGGTTCTGCTTCCGCTTGAAAGTTCGTCAGTAGTTTGTCATAACGACCACCGCTGAACAGGTAGCCGGCACCTGCTTGTGAATAACCCCGAAAAGTCAGGCCAGTATAGTATTTTTGTGGGGCTTGACTACTCAAGTCCACTGAAACGGCTTGTGCTGGCATCGTCTTTTGCATCCAGGCCACCACTGTTTGCAGGCGCTTAAGACTTGGTTGCACGCTGGCCGGTAGTGGTGCTGCGGCTAATTCTTTGAAGATCCGTTCTGGTCGTCCAAACAACCGTGGCCAGGCTTTGAGAAAATCATATAAAGGTTGGGAACGGTACTTGGCAATCAAATTCGTGTAGCGTGGCACTTGCTTGTCGAACAAGGCGGTTAAAATAGCCTGTTGGGCTGCATCATCGCTGGTCAAACTGGCGACGACCCGTTGCGCAAACTGGGCATCCCCTAATTCGATTTCGACGGCATCGGCAATCAGTTCGCTTGAAAGCTGGTTAGCAATCGTCAAACATTCAAACTCTGCTTTCAACGAGGCATAACCAACTAATTCGACCCCCGCTTGCGTGATTTGGTTATATGAGCCAGATAATTGGCGACTCACTCGGAAGATATCACCGACGTAGCCGAACTTTTGTGGTAACGGCACGTTGGTCGCGCTAATGAAGCGAGCGACGGGTAAAGTCATGTCTGGCCGTAAGACCAACGTGCGACCGTCATTGCTAAATAACCGGTAGAGCTGATAATTGCCCATCTGGTACGGATCAAATACCGCTTCATTCTCTAATAACGGCGTTGCAATTGGCGCGAGCCCCCGTTGCTTGAAATGGGCTTGGATCACCGCAATCAGGTGTTGCTTCGTCCGTGCCCGCCGACCAAATTCATCCCGGGTTCCTAATGGTAATAAATGTTTCAACATAATTTACGCCTCCTAAAACGTCGTTATTATTCAAACTAATCAGAATTAATTCACTTTGTTATCGATTAAACACTTTAATTAACTGTTTGCGCACCTACCGCGATACCGCGTTTTCCCCGCAAGCAATGACTTGAGCGAACCGTTGAAACTAAAAAAACGCCCTCTTAGCAATGTGCTAAAAGGACGTTTTCGCGTGGTTCCACCTTATTTTATCTACCGCTCGCACGGCAGACCTCATGTTGATCAAGTCAACTTGGATAACGAAACCAATTCGGCTAAGGCTAATGAGACTGGTTCACCCTAGCAGTTCATAGATGTGTGTTCGTTAAGCCTGTCTGTCCGGTTCTCAGCTACCCGGGCTCTCTGGATGAGGAAGACTTAATTACTTGTTCTAATCACAACCGTTTATTAAAATTTGATTAGTCGTTTAATTTATAATTCATTGTAATCACTAAACTGACGGCTGTCAACCCTTAATTAATTTTTTTATGAGATGATAGCCACGCCCGACGCTGGCAATGTCGTGGGCATCCGAGCCGTAAACCAGCGGAATAGCCCGCCTTTGCGCACGTTGTAGAATCTGTTCACCAGGATAAAAATCATTACAATATGGTTTGTAGAGTCCGGCCAAATTTAAATCTAACTGCCGCCCCTGCTGCTGCACTAGCGCCAATATTTGATCCACCAATTTGAGATTATCGGCATCCAGCGGTTCAGTTAGTCCAAAGTAATCTTGGTATTTGCGTACCAAACTCATGTGACCGATTCGTTGCGGTGCGTACGAGCCCAAGTCTGCTTGGACTGACGCTAAGACGGTCCGATAATACTGTTCAAACACGCGTTGGGGCGTCTTGAGCCACTGCCCAAACCCCGCCGAAAAATCATCGGTCGACATATCGACACACCAGAAATGCGCTCGCAAGCCCCGCATAAAGTGCACGGACAAGATACTTTCCTGCGTCTGCGGACCATAAGTATTCAAAAAGTCCCGCGTCCAGGCCACGTGATCCGGTAAGAAGTCGACTTCAAACCCAACGGAGATCTCGATTTGATCAGCATACTTGGCTTTGAGTTCGTTGGCCAAGTTCAAATACGTCTCGACCTGATCCAAACGTAATGACGCTTCCGTATAACCTTCGAGTGTCCCTTCATATTGCTCACGAAATGCTGGCGGCAACGGTGCGTGCTCGGTGATGCAGTAGCGTTTAAATCCTAACTGAATCGCCCGCTGAACCATCTTTTCCGTCGCTTCCCCACTCCCATGCGGACATAATTCCGTATGCGTATGTCCATCCATTAACATACCCTCATCACCCTCTCATAAATTAGGCTTATTCAACCATACTTCTTTGTGATGCGCAAGCATTGGTCAAACTCATGTCATCTGTTCTTTATGAATGATGGTTAACAGGCTTAAGGTCAAAAGCGGCCAGCTGAGACCCGCTGGAAAATAAGGCGAGTTCGCGTAAACCTGATTTGTGCTTCCGTCCTACGACGGCTTACAGGCATTTCTGACAACGCTGGAACGTGGTGGACACAGATTTAAGCCGAAAAACCACGTCTTAAATACTGGTCTTCCACTAACCAAGCACAAAACGCTTGCTAAGTGGAATTTCACCACTGAGCATTGTCAGAAATACCTTCCAGCCTGGATGGTATTGGAAAGGCAGACATTTGTGGACCCAATTTTAAATGAACTGGTCGTTGATATTTTGTACACGCCATGTTGGCATTCTGCTGTAAGACTGGCAATCTTCGAGGCAATCTTGCTGTATTTCAATTCTGCGAACCTTCAGCATTACTGAAGGTTGTACAGATTTTGTCTAATCGCCTGGGATGACAAAATTTGGAATTTTGAACGAAGATTATTTCAACGACTAAATTCAAAAACAGTATCAAATTTGTGACATTGAGAATAGTGAACGATATTCGTGTGATCTTCTCAGCACCCAAATCCCCTAAGGCATCATCGGTTCCACATTAAAAGTTTGCCTGAAGGACCGCGTACCTAATATCCAGTGATCACTTGCACCCAGATAGGTGGTCGTTCATCCGCCATTCGAGCGGGTTCCCGACTGTCCGGACTGCCGGACAATGCTCAAGGGCGAAATTCTTCTTGTCCGGGTGAATTTCCCGGGCTAGAAGAAGACTCGTATTTGAAATTGCGCAGCGGGTTTCTGCGTGAGTTCAAATCGATGTCCGCCCTGTTCCAGCGTTGTCAGCCAGCCCCGGAGGTCGGACTAGGACGAAGATTCGCTGCAAGTTTACGCCAACTCGCACTGTTTCCAGCGGTCCTCAGCTGGCTGCTTTTGAACTTAAGAACTGTCGTATTTCAATCAGCGTTAGTGCGGAGAAAACGCGAAAGTCTAACAATTTACTAATTTATTTATATTAAACGTCACAATTTCTTTATACCATGATATAGTCAACATTAGTTAAAGACCACGTGAATCCAAAGGGGGGACCAGCCATGAACGAACTTATCACCAAGCTTTATCAACTTGCACTTTCCAGTCATATTGTCAGTACGTTGCTGGAACCCGTGCATATCGTTATTTTAGCGCTACCCATCATGACGCTGTTACTAGCCATGATTATTCTGACCGTCCAACTGCGGACCCGACAAACCTTGAGTGAACGTAACCTGATCAGTACTTATTCATTTATTTGGTATTTGGCTGCGGCTTACTTGCTCATTATTCTGCCACTACCGACCCGTTCATCCGTGGCGAGCCTGACAACTGCGACCTATAATTTACAACCTTTCTATTTTCTCTCACAGTTGAAAGCACTCACGCCGTTTGAACTCGGAGACCCCAGTACGTGGTTAGCGGCGTTTAAATCCGATACGTTCTTCCAACCATTCTTCAACATTCTCTTATTTATGCCGATTGGCGCTTACTTAAAATGGCGCCATCGTTGGCCACTCTGGTTGATTACGCTGACGAGTTTCGCCATCTCGCTATTCTTTGAAACGACTCAGTTAACTGGACTCTATGGCTATTATTCGCGGGCATACCGCATGTTTGACGTCGATGACTTAATGATGAATACCCTCGGTGGCATCGTTGGGGCTTGGTGCTTACACCTGATTCCAAATCAGTGGCGTAACCGCGACCACAGCACCCGCCTTCGCTGGCAAGAACATCCCATCAATTGGCGCCGAATCGGTGCACTAGTGATCGACTGGCTCGCAATTGCGGCTTTTGATACCGTCTACTTCGTCCTAGTCAAACATTTCAATTGGCCATTGCCACATGATTTTCGCTGGTTATACGTGGTCGATATCGTCCTGTTCTTCCTCCTGCCCGCCTGGTGTTGGCAAGGTAAGACGCTGGGCGGACGACTACTCGACAGCCAAATCGTGACCACGGATGGCAAACGTGCCAGTCTCTGGCAACTGCTGATCCATTACGGTGGTCTCTACTTGATTGGATTGCCGCTCCTGTTCTTAGATTTGTGGCTGTTCAATCGTTTGGGCAACGTTCCGAGTGCGACGCTCAACCGGTTAGATGTCTACCTAGTCCTCGTGTCAGTCATTTTACTGGTCGTCAGTTATGACTTATTGCTAGCACTCTTCAGTCGCAGTCATCAGTTATGGTGTGAAAAGTTAAGTCGAACAACTGTCCATTAAGACGGTCTCATTGAAACTTCTTTTGCGTTGGCTCGCAACTCATGTTAAATTGAAGATATATCAAAATGCTGGAAGTAAAAACAATGATAAAAGTCCATGAACTAAGCGACGATTTTCGCTGGGTCGCTGTTAATAATTATACTGAAAACGACTATCACCAACTCGTGACTGACGAACACGTTACCGACGAAATGTTAGGTTACGCAACCGACCAACACGAACGTGGCCGGTTGGAATATGACGCCAAGAGCGCCATCACGACGATTATTTTTGACGTGGTCACAGAAGACGCCGAGGAAGGGACTTACACCGCCCAGGTCAGCTTCATGTTGATTGACCACACGCTACTGACTTTCACGACCGACAATACCATTTTTGTTGAAGACATGTTAGCCGACGAAATCGACGCCGACTGGGAAGACGTGTTGCATCCGTACGACCATATTTTTAACGTCTTGTACAAACTCTCACGGCAGTACTTTTCGGCCATCAATAAAATCAACAAGCAACGGCAGGACATTCAATTAAAAATGAAAAAGCAGATTCAACGTTCGGTCATTATTCAACTGATGGACTTAGAAACGACTTTAGTTTATTTTCTCACGTCCCTCAAGAGCAATAACGACATGTTACAATCGCTGAAACGGTTTGTGCCCGTCAAATTCTCGGCTGCCCAGTTAGAGCGACTCGATGATATTATCGTCGAAGCACAACAAGGGCTAGAAATGGCCAATATCGCTTCAGACATCATCGGCCGGGTGTCCAATGCCTACTCGAACATTCTCGATAATAGCTTGAACAACACGATGTGGGTCCTAACGATTTTCTCGATTGTCTTAACGATGCCCAACATTGTCTTCGGCTTTTTCGGACAAAACGTCGACCTGCCATTCATGAAGAATCCGTTTGGCTGGGAAATCACCGTGGTCATTGCCGTGGCCCTGTGCGCCCTCACTATTTGGTTGTTGCGCCGGAACTCATTTCGCAAATAAAGGAGCCTTTAAGTTATGCCAATTCGTCCTAAAGTGACTGATACAACCGCCTACATCAATCAGGCGGCCGAAGCGGCCCAACCGATTCTGACCACCCTCGTGCAGCTCATTACCACTGAGCTGCCAGATTTTGAAGCGAAAATCAAATGGAACTTGCCATTCTATCAACGTGATAAGCAATATGTGAGCATCGCTGCCTACAAAGCCCATGTCAGTCTAAGTATTTCCGCTGATTTGGATGAAGCCACGCTAGCCGCAGCTAAGGCCGCTGGTTATCCAACCGGGCAAAAGCGCCTGAACCTGCCGCTGACACAACCGGTACCGACAGCGTTAGTCCAACAAGTGTTACAGTTGATTGCTTGAGTTTTCTTTCGCTGGCCTAAAGCGCAACAACTCCTCATCTCGTTATTATCGCGGTCAAACAAGCCAGCTTGAGCTCGTTTGACAGTGACTCTGCCATTTAATCGAGATGGTCCGTTTTTAAACAAACCGAATTTGTCACCATAACGTGATGTCACTCAAACAGCATCATTAAACCGCAAAAACGCGCCGCTCAAAAATAGAGCTGGCGCGTTTTTAGTTAATTTCTCATTTTCAGCGAATTACCGGCGCCGTAACCGGTAGTCCTTGACGTTGGCAAAACGGGCGAGTTCCTCAAGCTGACCAGTCGCTTTCAGATGTCGGTCATATTCTTGATCTAAATCGGGCTGCACTTCATTCGTACCGGGGACAAAGTGTATGTCTTCATGCCCCGCTTCCGTTGCAGTCTGATAGTACCATTCCTTGAACTTCAGGTAACTCATCGTATCTTGTAAATCAGTAATCTGTTGCTGCAACGCTTGTTCGTGCGTCTTCAATAGCTGATAGCGATCCGACAAGGTTTCGTCACCCTTTAGTCGCAGTTCAATGAAGGTGGCGATCTCCGCAACCGGCACCCCAGCGTTTTTTAGACAAACAATCGTCCGCATCAGGTGTACGTCGTTGTCGGTAAAAATTCGCCGACCAATCGAGTTCCGCTGGACAAAGGGTAATAATCCCGATTTGTCATAGTACCGAATGGTATCGATCGACACCCCTAATTGATCTGCAACTTGTCCAATTGAATAAGCCATCTCGTCCACTCCTCCCAATTCGTTTTCCAACTAGTGTACCGTGACTAGTCATCCGTTGACAATGAAAGGTCCTCGCGTGACTTGATTTCGGACACTAAGCCTTCCAGATTCTGCAAGCCACCATGATAAGCAAAGTCGCCCAATGGCAAGTGTGCTGGAATCTCACTGGCATTGGCTTGGTCAAAAATCACTTGGGCGATACGCTTGGGGTCACCAGGCGCTTGCGTTACCGAATCGGATACGTTGGCAACCGAATCACTAAATGCCGCATAATCCTTGATCGCTGGCACCACTTTTCGTGAGGAACGTCCAGACCACTGCGTCCGCGCACCACTCGGTTCGACCGCCATCACCTTGATGCCCAAATCAGCAACTTCTTGACGTAACGTATCACTGTAACCTTCAACGGCATACTTCGTGGCACTGTAATACCCCATCGTCGGTAAGGTTGTCAGGGCTAATGCTGACGATAAGTTGATGATAACGCCAGCGCGTTGGGCACGCATCGTTGGCAATACGGCTTTCGTCATATTCGCTAATCCAATCACGTTGACATCGAACATATAGCGAAACTGGTCCATATCACTTTCCTCAATCGTCGCAAAATAACCCAAGCCGGCATTGTTGACTAACACGTCTATGGTTTCAAACCGTTCGAGCGCTTTAGCAACGCCCGCTTTGATCTGCGCTTCATCGGTCACATCGATGATGACTTTTTCAATGCGCGCTGCATCGAATTCATCCAAATAAGCCAAATCTTCTAAGTGACGCGCAGCCGCAACTAAGTTAGTATCCTGATTTTTAGCCACAACGGTTGCGAGTTCCTTACCAAAACCACTCGATGTTCCTGTAATAAACCATGTTTTTGCCATTTTACTAAACACTCCTATTCTGATTTCATTAACGGACAATTAATACCTTATTTCTTAGCAGCGCGGACTAATCCATCCAACCAGCTTTGATGCCCATTTAACATTGGATTAGGCGTTTGTGCGGCCAAATCTTGCGCTGGTTTACCAATCTGTGATTCCTGGGTCAGTAACCGAATCCGACCATCAGCCAATTTTTCAATTAAAAAGGCGTGATAAACATCAAACTGCGTGTCGGCATCGCCATTTTGCCAGCCATGCCAAGCCAGCCGGGCCGTCTTACCATCCGTTGGTTCAACTAATTCCATCACTTGTGCATCGATTGGAAAGCCAAACGTATCAAAACGAAAATGTTCTGCAAACTTCAACTTGGAACTAGTCTGGTCGTCCAAAACGATATTGGCGGCGTTGTCATAGTATGTGGTCCATTTTGCCGTATCCACGAGGTTCTCCCAGACCGCATCCAGGGTAATGCCATCCGCAATGACCTCATTTGAAACAAAATTATCCGTATGACCTGGTAAATATTCAGTTGACCAATTAATTGATTGCATCTGCAATTCCTCCACTTGATTAAGTATTTAGTTGGGCGCGTCGGTCATGTATCGTTGATCTGAATCGACAATCGCCGACCAGCACGCCAAATTCTCAAGTCAACAGCGCCGTTCAGGCTGTCAGGTCGCCTTTTGAACACGTCTGATTAACTTTGAATAAACCAAGCTTATATGCTGGAGCTGACTCCAGGACAAGGATAATGTTTGCGAATTGAGACTAGCTTAACGATTTCTTAACACCCATTCTGTGTATCATGCTTGTTTATTTGTCATGAATCATGATTGAATCAAGCTGTTTTCCAAGTTCAAAAGCTGCCAGCTGAAAACCCGCTGGAAACAGTGCGAGTTACCGTAAACTTGCTGTGGTGGATGCTTCCTAGTCCGGCTTCCAGGCATTTCTGACAACGCTGGAACGCGATGGACACAGATTTAAGCCGAAAGCCCGCGTCTTAAATACTGGTCTTCCACGTTAGTTGCAGTATGGATGAAACGTGTTCGGGTCAGACTGGGACTTCCGGTTAGCTACGCCAGAACGCCAAGCGGAAGTTCGCCGCTTAACGCTCTAGCTAGGCTAATCCTCAGTCCCAACCCGTCTGAACCTCACACTCTAAGAGCCGCTGAGCATTGTCAGAAACACCTTCCGGCCTGGATGGTATTCGAAAGGCGGACATGTGTGGACCCAACTTTTTTGGTGAACTGTTCGTTGATTCTTAGAAACCAGTTATTTTGGTATTTAACTGTAAGACTTGTTTCTAACAATCGCTAAGTCAGCATACTCATGTTTTGCTTTCGGAGTCAGTAATATTACAGAACAAGGGTCGCATCCTTTTTAGCTGCCTGAAATGAAAAGAGTCCCGGATGTTCAAAGAATGGAAATTAGCGAATAACACTTAGACAAGCGCCTCAGTAAAAAAATGCTATAACTCACCATCGATAACGATTCAGAAAAGTATTCCTGAAGTACCAGTCGCATAATATTCAGTGGCCAGTTGCACCAAGATAGGTGGCCGTTCATCTGCCATTCGAGCGGCTTCCCGACTGGAGGGGCTGGCTGACAATGCTCAAGGGCGAAATTCTTCTTGTCCGGGTGGGGTTCCCGGGCTAGAAGAAGACTCGTATTTGAAATTGCGCAGCGGGTTTCTGCGTGAGTTCAAATCGATGTCCGCCCTGTTCCAGCGTTGTCAGCCGGCCCCGGAAGTCGGACTAGGACGAACAACGCTGACGAACAGTAATCCAAACTGGCACGTTTTAATCATCTTTAATGCTAAAGAATAACTAGCACAATGCGTCATTACCAGTAAACGCGTCATACCGGTGCACCGCCCATAACGAGTGCTGGTATGACGCGTTCTATTTTAAGCAGGTATTACTCGAACTGACTCTGATACAGCTGTGCATAGAACCCCTTTGCGGCCAGGAGTTGTTGGTGCGTGCCCCGTTCAATGACGCGACCATCATTAATGACTAAAATCTGGTCGGCCGATTGAATCGTGGATAAGCGGTGGGCAATCACGAAGCTGGTCTTATCACGCATCAGTGCAGCCATTGCCGCCTGTACGTCCGCTTCGGTCTGGCTATCAATGGACGCCGTCGCTTCATCCAGTACCAGGACGGGTGCTTCCGTGATGAAGGCTCGTGCAATACTGAGGAGTTGGCGTTGGCCTTGTGAGAGCTGACTCGCGTTTTCACTGAGGATCGTCTCGTAGCCATCCGGCAGTTGGCGAATAAACGGGTCGGCGTGGGCACGCTGGGCCGCCTGTACGACTTCAGCGTCACTCGCGTCAGGACGTCCCAGACGAATGTTTTCGCGAATCGACATCGTGAATAAGAACGACTCCTGTTGTACGACGGTAACCTGGCGACGCAAATCTGCGCGGCGAATCGTCGTAACGTCTTGCCCATCTAGCAAGACCCGCCCCGCTTTTAAGGGGTACAGATTCGTTAACAGGTTCATGATCGTCGTTTTACCAGCGCCAGTCGGCCCAACTAAGGCGACGACTTCGCCTGGGTTAGCGACCAAGTTAACATCCTTCAAAATCGGGCGTTCATCATAAGCGAATGAAACGTGGTCAAACGTCACGTGACCGGTTGCCTGTGGTAATGCCACGGCACCAGGTCGATCCTGTTCTTGCGGTTCATCAATCAATTCGAAGACCCGCTCGGCACTTGCCAGTGATAATTGCAAAGTGTTAATCAAGTTCAGCACGTTGTTGATTGGACCCGTAAAATTCCGTAAATAAATCAGAAACGTGAAAATGATGCCGACCGTGATGTGTCCATAGCCGCCAATAATCGATAAAGCGCCAATCGCAGTAATCAATAAGTAGGCGATATTATTGGTCATGTTGTTGAACGGCCCAATGACTGACGACAAAGCCTGGGCACGAAATGCGGCACGGGTATAAGTCGCGTTAACTTGGTCAAACGTCTGCATAGTCGCTTCAGTATGGTCAAAGAGTTGCACGAGTTGTTTGCCAGAAACCGACTCCTCGATTTGGGTGTTCAGCGACCCTAAGGCTTGTTGCTGGGTCATGAACGCTCGTTGGGTCAACTTGGCGATTCCTTTTGAGAAGAAATAGGTGGCGACCGTACTCAACAGCGCAATCAGCGTCAAGAGCGGCGATAAAATCAGCATCGCGATGCCCATCCCAATCACACTGATAATCCCAGTAAAGAGTTGCACGAACGTTTCCATCAAGGCCGTATTGATGTTATCAACATCATTGGTCAGCCGACTCATCACGTCCCCATTATCGTGACGGTCAAAGTAGCGCATCGGTAACCGTTGCAGATTGGTAAACACATCTTGCCGAATCTGGGCACTCGTTCGTTGCGCGACCTTAATAATCACGGAATTTTGAAAGTAAGTAAAGACACTGCTGATCAGGTACATGGCGATCAAGCCAGCACAAACCAACATGAGGGCGCGTAGACGATTTTTACTAATATATTGGTCGATCACGATCCCATTGACCCGGTTACCAATAATCGTGGCTGCGGTGGTCACAATCGTGAAGAGGAAGACCAGGAACAACCGGCCCTTGAAGGCGGCTAGATACTGCCACATCCGCGTCAACGTTGCACGCCAGTTAGTCAACTGGACTTTTTCTGGATGAATGTTTCGTGGTCCGCGTCTATGCATTTGCATCTGGCGCACCTCCTAACTGGGTCGTGACTAATTGCCGATAAAATGGCGACTGCTGCATCAGTTCGGCGTGCGTGCCAATGGCTTCCAAACGGCCATTATTGAGCACGAGAATCTGATCACAGTCGATAACATTGGTGACCCGCTGCGAAATAATCAGGGTTGTCTTGTCCGCTCGTTGTTCACGCAACCGGGACTTGATGGCCGCGTTGGTCGTCTGGTCAACCGCACTGGTGGCATCGTCTAGAACTAAAATGTCAGTCGTTGGGACAATTGCCCGTGCAAGATTCAGTCGCTGCCGTTGGCCACCAGAAAAGTTTTTACCAGCCTGCTCAACCGGCGCGTCATACTTAGCCGGCAATTGTGCGATAAATGGTTGCGCATCCGCAATCGCCGTCGCATTGGTTAACTCGGCATCCGTGGCATCAGGGCGGCCATAAGTCAGATTACTACGGACGGTGCCTGAGAACAGTAATGAGTCCTGGAGCGCGACAGCCACGGCGGCGTGTACAGTCGAGAGCGCCATCTGCTGGATATCCACCCCGCCGATTTTGATCGTGCCGTGGTAATCATCAAAACAACGCGTCAATAAGTTGATCAACGTACTTTTTCCGGCCCCCGTTGCGCCAATAACACCTAACCACTGGCCATCTGGGACGGTAAACGAGACATGGTCCAAAATCGGCCGACTCTGTTGATAGCCAAAAGACACCTGGTCGAATTCGATTTGGCTGCCATGCGGTTTCACATCAGCCACTGCGGCCACTTGGGCAGGTGCAACCTGAAAGGCAGCCATATCTAGCACTGCCTGAACCCGCGTCGCACTGGTAATCGCCCGTGAGAACGCTGTGATGATGTTGACCGTCTGAATCATGGCACTCGTGATTTGAATCATGTAGTTGACGAACGCTATAATTTGGCCATTACTGATCGTATTGCTGATTGCCAATTGTCCGCCATAGCCGAGCGCAACGACCACCCCAAGATTCAGCATCAACTGAATGACTGGTGATAAGAGTACCGTTGCCATCGCCGCAGTTTGACTGGTCTGTTGGAGATGTTGGTTGCTGGTCGTGAAATCAGCGTGTTGATGGTCTTCCAGAACGTACGATTTGATAGTCTTGGCTCCTTGCAGATTTTCACGCATGATTTGGTTGATATGATCAACGGACTGTTGCATCGCCGTATACTTAGGCACGCTCAAGCGCACGATGACCAACAAAAATACCACCAGAATCGGCATGACCACGAACAAAATTGGGGCTAAGTCTGGACATACGATAATCGACATGACGACCCCACCGATCAATAGCATTGGTGAACGAACTAACCCCCGCGTGACCATCATGACTAAATTCTGCATCTGGGTCACATCGTTTGTAATCCGCGTAATCAGTGTGGCGGGTGGTAAGGAGCCCGCTTGACGGTCGTTTAAGGCCACCGTCAACAGATGACTCCGCAGTGCTTCCCCCATTTTTAATGAAGCGTAGCTACCGAGTGCCCCACACGCACCGCCAAAAATCAAACCCAGGACGGCGAATAGGAGCATCAATCCCGCGTGACTGATGACAAAATTCAAGTCCCCCTTCGATAAGCCTTGGTCAATGATTTCTGACATCAAGGTTGGTTGTTGCAAGTCGCAAAAGACTTCCCCCAACATGATCAGCGGTGCTAAGAAAAACGCCCAGCGCGCGCGACCGTGGATATGTTGCATCACAATGTGGAACACAAACCATCACTTCCTCGAAAAAAAGGGTCACGGATGCCCGACGCCTAATTAGGATTCGGATTCCGTGACACATTTTAAATTATTACGTTACTATCTTAGGCTAAAAGTGTGCGCTCGGCAACCATTGGCCTCGGAAACGATTGCATTACCGTTGAGTTGCGGTGCAATCGCTTTTTAAACGCGCTAATTTTGTGAAGATTTCGTGAACAGTTTGAGATGTTTTATCAATTGAGGTCTCACACAATGCTAATAAACATCAAACCACGCGTTGTTCTGGTTATTATTAGCATTATAGATGTTTGAAGAGCGTCAGTTTCTAAGTTCAAAAACAACCGGCTTAGGAAGATAAGTGACCGTAAATGCGCAGTGATAAGCAAGCCCACCTACACCGGCTTCCAGGCATTCTTGGCAATGGTCGGAATGTGGTTGACAGATTTAAGCCGGCAATCTACGTCTAAAACCGTGATTATTTCCAGAATTTCCACATACCATTTTTTGAACGCTCAATCGTTTTGTGATTCATCCTTGCTGAGTGCAAAGAGCCACCTAATAGCCTATCTTACTGAGCCATTGGTCAACTTCTTTCTGAGAATTTTCAGCCTGTTCACCTTCAATACCAATTCCTTCCAACACATTAGCATCTGGATATTGCTTCTCAACTTGATTTTGTGCACTCCCCATCCCAGAGCCTTTATGAGTTGTGAACGGCACAACGTTTTTACCGTTGAGATCCACAGCATCCATAAATGTGCGGACAATCATTGGATACTCGCTCCACCACACTGGTGCACCGAGAAACACAGTATCGTATTTTTTGACATTCGGTAATTTGTTTTTGATTTTCGGACGTGCATCATCGGTTTGTTCCTGCTGTGCACGATCTGCAGTGGCCTTAAAAGATTTTGGATATGGATTGGCAGCCTTGATTTCATATTCATCCGCACCAGTTCGCTGCTGGATAAAATCAGCAACCACCTTAGTATGTCCGATTTTCAATGGTCCATCCGAAACGCCTTTTTTCCGCGAAAAATAGACAATTAAAACTTTTCCATTCTTTTTGGGCCTTTGTTTTGATTTTCCCTGATTAGTCCGGGACACCTGCGATATCCTAGCAGAATCTTTTGATTGCGTCCGCTGAAAGACATTATAACCGACTAGCACAGCGACTACGGCTACGATTGCAATGACAAAAACAACAATTCTTTTCCTCATAACTTGTAACTCCTTCCTAACCATAAGCAATTGACTTGATCCAGATTTTACAGGTTAGCCTCCAGACAAAGGCAACCATTTTATTCGATTTCCGCTATCAACTGGCGAAAATCGAATCAGTATAGAATTGTTTCATTCCTAGCGCCCACCCCCGCTATTGTTTAAACAGCAAAGGCAAAGCGTTATACGATTGATTCGTAAAAGATTGTTCATCGTGCCCACCATGCTGGTCTTCACGGTACCATAAATTATCTTTTGTAAAAACTGACTGCCGCCACAACGATTTAATTGCGGGCTTCATCGCATACTTGGTACTATCTGCACCACCAACTGAGGCCGCAATAAAGAAATCATCTTGATTAAGCCCTGCTGACTTCACAGACTTAGCCATGACTGCAGCATCACTGGCATTTGGCCCTGACATCGGCATAAAGTATCTAAAAAATTTCAAATCATATTGAAAAACAAACCACGTCGTTGCACTTCCCATTGAAAAGCCGGCAAATGCTTGATGATTGCGGGCTTGTTGCAATTGTGATGGCTGTGTGCCAGTCGCATAAGTATGAAACTGACTGGCAATCACTGGCATCAGGTCGTTGGTTAATTCCTGCGTCGCAAATCGCCGATTCAACGGGAGGTCATCGTCCCAATCCGATGTTATCCTTGTCCGGTCCTGATAATAGGTCGGCGCCACAACTATGAGTGGCTTAATTCGCTTTTCAGCAATCGCGTGATCAATCATCAATTTCCATCTTGTCATTTGATTGGTACCAGTTTCGCCTAAAAAATCCGAAGCGGACATGTTCCAACCGTGCATAAGATATAAGACATCGTATGGCTTTTGACGATCCTGTCGATAATCTGCCGGCAAGTAAACGAGTGCCTGCTTCGAATACTGAACATGTTGTTGTGTCGTCTGATAAGTCACTTTTTTCACTGAACCGCGTTGATCACGAGAGGCTTGTTGCAAATATCGCTTGGGTGGTACAACCATTCGTTTTTCAGATTGTGCCAGTGTATGACCTTTATTAACCGACTGTTTTTCAAACTGAGCTTGCTGGGTATATCTCATGTAGCAAACGCCTCCTCCAATCAAAATAATGAGTACGACTATGACTTGAAATAAGCGGATACGCATTAAGGTTCACTCCCATCCATTCAGATCAATACGGGCTACATCGTCAATCGTTCATCTGTTAGCCGGCTTCGACCCACACCCAACGCAACAAATGTTTTTTCAATCTGTAACACGCCACTGGCATTTCCAACAACCACAAATCGTCCAGACTGAATTTCTTTCTTAGATAGCAGCCTCTGAAGGTCCTTGGGCTCAAATCGATGAACGTGCCAATTCAATTTTATTTGGGGATGACGAGCCAATAACGTCTCGAATTGTTGATCAAATATTTGCGCATCTCCCGGACGCACGGTCCACAATAAATGAACTGGGCGTACCGAAGCATAGGCGTCGGCTAAACTAAGTAATGGGGCTAATCCGGTTCCCATACCATACAGAATTAGCGGCTGCTGAGGGGCATCGTGAGAAAGGATTTTGTCAAAGCGACCAAATGGCCCCTCAAGGCGAACCGGGTCACCTGGAGAAGCTAAGCCTAAGTTCTCCGTAAAATCACCGCTTGTTTGGATGGTAAAAACAACTGTGTGGGCTTTATTAGGCACGGTAGTCACAGAGAACGGATGGGCTTCTTTGCTCAGCCCTCTGACAGCAGGAAAACTCAGAAAGTAAAAATCACCTGGACGAAACATGTTGACTGCCCCTGTTAATTCAACCGTCAACTGACGAACACGAGCATTAATCATTTGATTTGCAATCAGTTTTCCCTTGCGACTTTCTGAAGCGGAAGCGACGAACTTGTACCAAGCGTATAGGCCTAGTGCCACCACAGTATATAAATCAAATATCAGGATAAATGGATGCAAGGCATTAACGCGCGGAATAACGTGAACATGAAGCCAAATCAAACCAATCATCACGAAATTCAACCGGTGAATCCATACCGATAACTGATGCTTAAAGAAAAATTGCAGCTTATTCTTGAGTCGCTGTACTGGCACTAATCGATCGACAATCCACCCCGACATGAAAAACATTGCGTATAGAATGCCAAAAATAGCCAAATACCATGCCCACCTACCCGTGATGCGAATAATATCATGCATCGTAAATGCAAGCTGAACATGAACTGTTGCTAGAATTAGTGCGAGTACTCCGACCAGGCCATGAACAAAATACATCGCCGGCAGTCCAATAAGTCGGTCTAGCCAACGCGGTCGAACAGACAATGCAACAATCGTTAACCACCACGTATAGGCGACTGCTCCTGCATCATAAATTAATAAATTTCGACTAGTATCTAACAGTTGCACATCAAGTGACCATATCAGCGGAAGCGGAATGACAATTAAAATAACTAGCCAGACCGCATACAGTGCAACAGGGTATCGTTTGAGCATCAATTTTCCTCCAATCATTGCGGCCATTGTGTTAGCAGCACCATATCAATGGAAATGATAATCACCTCGTCATAAGCAAATTAAGTCTCACTTAAGTCAGATCTGATGCTGCATTCTTACATTGACACGCAGTCATTACGATGCATGAGCCATCGTAACTGAGACAAATAATGTGTCTAACGATATACCTTGATGTGAACTCCAAGGCAAGTCTAATTTTTTATTTTCGACAGCTGACAGACGATTTGTCAGACAATGAATGCTACTTATTTTGTTTTGCAAGCAACATACTTTATTTTCTGATTTGACTTGCCGTGCTCTCAGTGAGCCTTAGCCCTATTCATTGGCACTGCAAGTAGATCTCCTACACTTCCACTCAAAATCAGAAGATCAATTCAAATCGAAAAATTAGATTAGAATTAAAAATAGACGATTAATTATAACTGTATTATAATTAATCAACCCATCTTTTCCAGTACACCAGGTCACACTAATCTAGTTCCGATTTTCACCTAGGCAATTTAGTCAAATTTTCTAATTCGCTTCACCATCGGTAATATGCTGAAATCACATTTCAAAAGGACGCTGATACATATATGAAAAATCTCATCACGAACAAGGCCAATCTCACCATCACCGGCGCTAACCTGGCAGAGACGCTCGGCATCAGTATTTTCAACATCATCTTACTGACCTATGCCAAAAGCTTCCAACATCCAACTGCCCTGGTCTCAATCGTCTCACTGGGGTCGATTGTCCCTGGCATGTTGGCAGTCATCATCGGCCGGTTCGCAGACTACTCTCTGAACAAGAGTCGGTTTCTCATCGGGGCGAAGTTCGTTCAGGCCGCGCTTTACGTGTTGCTCGGCTTAATCATTACCCGCCGAACCTTCATTTTATTTCTGGTCGTGGTTCTCATTAACATCGTCTCAGATTGCCTGGGCATCTACAGTTCGAGTCTCCGCCTGCCAATTCTGAAAGAAAAAATTCCGGATGAGCGTCGCCAGCAAGTATTAGGGTTAAATCAAAGTGTGACTACCCTACTACAGCCAGTTGGACAGTCGCTGGGAATCACCATCATTGCCGCAACGCATGACTACGCGCTCGCAGGCTATATCAATGCCCTGACATTCTTAGTCGCTGCCGGCATTTTGATGATTGGTCACCGGACGATTGACGTCCGAATTTCCGCCCACCCGCAAAAACGACGCGCCTCAGATCTGCGTCACCAGGTCATCACGATTCTGCAACACTCCTCTGGGATGAATATTATTAGCCTGCTGACCTCGGTTATCATCGTAAACGGGGTGGCGGCCAGCATCGACGCGCTGATCAACTTATTCATTCTCAACCATCCGCATCTGACGGCCTTGCCATTCAGTATTGAAATTTTGCTGGTCAATATCGGCTTCATTGCTGGTTCGGTCATCGGTAGTCTCGCCAAGTCTCAATTTCTGGATCATTTATCCTACAGAACCATCATGGTCACCACGACGGCTACGGTTTTAGTGCTGTTCATTAATTTTATCGTGGGCCAGAATTATTGGCTCTTACTTGCTGGGATGTGTTTCTCCGCCTTTTGCCTGGGACAGTTGAATCCTAAACTGACGGCACAAATCATTGCCACCACTGACCAAACGATGATTGGTACGGTAACGGGGGCGTTGAGCTCACTCGTCACGATTGCCGTGCCACTTGGCAGTATCGGCCTGGTCTTACTCTATAACGTCGTTGCCCCCAACGCAGCTTATCTCACCGGCATCTGCTTTCTGCTAATCGGCATCGGCGCGCTATTCGTCAAGCAGCCGCAAGCGGATGATCTCGCTAGTTAAGGAAGGTGGCTGGGAGCCGAAAACAGCTGACACGATTTTTTACTTCACGCATCTGAATAATCAAAAACGACGGTTCAAACTTGGCATACAATGTACGCCTGGTTTGGACCGTCGTTTTGGAACTGATTTAGCATCGTTTGGGAGAAGGTCAGTGGTGATTGATAGTGAGACTTGTTTTTTCTGTAAACTGCCGCACCACGCTCAATAACCGGTACCTTGAGGAAGTCGCCGCGTCACAGCTAGCTTCGTCTGTATGGGAGCCGTAAACCTATTTTTCATCCTAATACACTCATGTAAGTCTTGATTTTCGCATCAACTTTTAAGCTTTTCGCATATTTCATTAATCGATTGAGATCCTTTTCAGGTCGTTGTACATATCCTTGCATTGCTTGACGAACAACTTCATCCTGAGCAACATGCGGTGGCCGAATAATGTCACACAAAGTCCGCTCAATATCATAGACTCGGACCTGATTGCCATAAGGCGTTTCGATAGTTGTAATTCCCATACCGTAAAGCGCATCAATTTGCCGATACGGTTTAATTCTTAATTCATCAAAATAATTTGACTTATATCCTTTTGGAAAAGTCATTTCCATAAAATTGGGCGTTCGATCAGTCATATTATACAGATACAACGCCGTTTCTTTGCAAAAGATGCCTCTACTCAAGCGTAGTTGTGCGATTAAAAACTCGTCTTCAAACGACATCGGGTCTGCGTATATTCCTGGCCCAACTCGTTCAATTAATTCCTGTTCAACCATTCGGCTTAATAATGGCGCCACAATTCCTTCTGAGATTGCCTGACGTCTTGTGAATGTTCCGTTGTATTTACGCAATAAGACTTTTGCCTGGTTATATAAAGTCATGCACTCACCCCCAAATGTTCCATTTACACATTACTTTACCACAAACTAATGTGTAAATGGAACAATTATGCGCCCACAAGCTGGAGATGTAAATACTCGACATTCTCCAACAAAATCAATCGTACCTAAAAACGACCTCCCAATCTTAATTGAGAAGTCGTTTTATAATTCGAGCCAATCAAGTCATGACTCATCTGAGACTATTGCACGTGCAATAAGCCCATCTTATCCATCGTTTCCGCAATCTGAACTGAGTTCCAGGCAGCCCCTTTTAAGAGGTTGTCAGAAACGTTCCACATATGGAAAGCTTGTGGGGTTTCTTGGTCAGGACGAACCCGGCCGACAAACGTGTCCTTGGAACCTTCCGCATTATGTGCTTGTGGATAGATTTGATGATCAGGGTCATCTTGTAAGACCACCCCTGGTGCAGCTGCCAAAGCATCTTGAATGCCCTTGACGGTTGCTTTAGGATCTTCAACTTCGAAGTAAACTGATTCGGAGTGACTAACTGGCACTGGAATCCGCACACAAGTTGCAGTTACTTTGATATCTTTACTGTCCATGTCGCCGCCACACATGATCTTTTTGGTTTCATGGATCATCTTCCATTCTTCATGGGTGTAGCCATCTTCTTCAAACACGTCAATTTGTGGTAACGCGTTGAAGGCAATCGGATAATGCTTCTTGTCGCCCGCAACAGGTAAGATATGGGCTTCCATCTCTTCACCTTTTAAGTAGGCTTCGGTTTCATCATGCAATTCCTTCAAGGCCCGGTTACCGGCACCACCAACGGCTTGGTAAGTTGAAACGATGACCCGCTTCAGTCCAAATGCTTGACGCACTGGTTCCAAAGCAACGACCATTTGGATGGTTGAGCAGTTCGGGTTAGCCACGATTCCATGATGAAGCTTCAATGCTTCAGGGTTAACTTCAGGAACAACCAATGGAATCTTAGGATCCATCCGGAAGGCACTCGTATTGTCAACAACTACGGCACCCCGTTTGACTGCTTCAGGGGCAAATTTCTTAGATACTGAGCCACCCGCTGAGAAGAGGGCTAAATCGATTCCTTCGAATGATTCAGGGACGGTCTCTTCGACAGTTAAGGCTTGACCATTGAACTGTAATTGTTTCCCGGCTGAACGACTTGATGCCAAAAGTTTAACTGAATTGACAGGTAAACTCGTCTGTTCCACCATTTTGATCATCCGCGCGCCAACTGCACCGGTTGCACCGACAATCGCGACGTTATATCCACTCACTATGAAGACCTCGCTTTGATAGTTATTGAAACCTCATTATAGCACGTTTGTAAAAATTAGAAAACAATGAGTTTACGAACCGGCGCAGTTACTTGGTTAATTGCAGCGGCATCACCATTAGTGACCGGACTAACTAATTCTTGTAGGTAGCGTTCCCAATGACGATATAACGCAAATACCGGCCAGTTAGTTTCACTAGGGACTGTCTGAAAACTAAAAATTCAGGTATAATCTGAGGAAAAACGAATCGAGGCATTCCGATGACAACACCTAAACGATACGAACTGGAAGATGCTCAGTGGGACCGAATCAA